>DQVY01000227.1 GCA_015661535.1 Sulfurovum sp.
GTAGAGTTCAAAGAAGTTCTAGCGCTTGACAACGGTGAGTTAACTGTAGGAGCTCCTTTCGTAGAGGGTGCTGTAGTTAAAGGTGAAGTAATCAATGAAGGTAGAGATAAAAAAGTTATTATCTACAAGAAAAGAAGAAGAAAAGATTCAAAACTTAAAAGAGGTTTCAGAAGAAGCTTTACTAGAGTTAGAATTACTAAAATAGCATAATCTAAAGGAGCAAAAGATGGCACACAAGAAAGGTCAAGGATCTACTCAGAATAACCGTGATTCAGCTGGACGTCGTTTAGGCGTTAAAAAATTTGGTGGTGAAACAGTTATCCCAGGTAACATTATCATCAGACAAAGAGGAACAAAAGTACACCCAGGAAACGGTGTAGGTATGGGTAAAGACCATACTTTATTTGCACTTGTAGAAGGTGTTGTTAAATTTGACAACAGAACTGCAAGTCAGAAAAAAGTTTCTGTCGTTCCTGCATAATCAGGCTAAGTCCGAATTTTCGGACTTATTTTGAACACTTAATACGTTCCCCATTCTTTATTATCCCCCTCCATACTAGTATCAAGTACAAGAAGATGTTTACATCTGTTACGTCCTAAAAACCACCCATCTTTGTAGTCATAATCTACATTATCATTAAATTTTGTATGCGATTTTGTGTAGTCACCTTTGGAAGTTGTACATCCGTCTTCAATACCTTCTTTAAACAGATCAGAAAAATTTTTCCCAAAATAGATCCCATCGAGATAATATCCGCCTCGGCTTTCAGGTACTTTTCCTGAACCACAACCTGAGAAATACAATACTGTACTACTGTATAGAATTAATAATAAAATATTTTTCTTTTCAAACATATAATCACCGTTTAACTTTAATAATTAAAGTATAGCGATTATTTCTCGAATTTAGCTATAATTTCGTAATTTATTATATGCCAAGGGTATATTAGAGTATTTTTGAGTGATTAAAGGTTAAGTATGTTTGTAGATAGTGTTGAACTTACAATAAGTTCAGGTAAAGGTGGTGCAGGGTCTATTTCATTTTGGACAGAGAAGTTTGTTGCAAAAGGTGGTCCCGATGGTGGTGATGGTGGTCGTGGCGGTGCTGTCTTTTTTAAAGTAGACAACAATACAGATACCCTTTCGGGATTTCGAGGTCGCACACATATAAAAGCAGAAAATGGCCGTCCGGGAGAAGGACGTAAGTGTTATGGTCGTAAAGGGCAAGACACAACCATCTCTGTGCCTCCGGGTACTACCGTCGTAGATATGGAAACAGGGGAAGAGTTGTTCGATCTTCTTGAAGAAGGTGAAGTAATTTTGTTTTTAGAAGGCGGTAAAGGCGGTTTGGGAAATATGCACTTTAAATCTTCAAGTAACCAAAGACCAACGTATGCACAGCCAGGTTTACCCGGCATTACGATGAAAGTCAGACTTGAGATGAAACTCATAGCAGATGTTGGACTTGTCGGCTACCCAAATGTAGGAAAGTCAACGTTGATCTCTACACTCTCTAATGCAAGACCAGAAGTGGCTAATTATGAATTTACAACCTTGACACCAAAACTTGGGGTTGTGCATATGGGAGATTATGATTCTTATATGATGGCAGATATTCCAGGTATTATTGAGGGTGCGAGTGATGGGAGAGGCTTAGGGTTGGAGTTTTTAAAACATATTGAACGTACCAAAACACTTCTGCTTCTTATTGATGCAGCCAACTACAGAGAGATGAAATACCAATATGAAACACTGCTTGTTGAATTAACACGTTATTCTGAAACCTTGGCTACGAGAAAACATGCCATAGTCATTACAAAAATAGATGCATTGTCTCCAGATGAAGTCAATGCATTAACAGAAACTTTTTTAGCTGATATTGGTTTAGAAGCAAATAAAACATTAAACCAATACAAAGCAGATAGCAAATATGTGAGTTATGGCTTTGAAACAGACTTTGGTGTGGCATTGCCACAGGAAAAACCATTGTTTGTACTCCCTATCTCTTCTGTTGCACATAGCAATACGGAAGCATTGCGTTATGCTTTAGGCGGTTTCATTAAAAATGTTAAAGAAGAAAATGAAGCTGAGTAGGTAGGTTTTATGAAAAGAATTGTAATTAAAGTCGGCTCTCATGTCTTAACCGAAAAGGGTACGGTAGCCAAATCACGTATGATGGCACTTGTTGAGCTGATCGCTACACTAAAAGCAAATAAATATGAAGTGGTATTGGTGAGTTCCGGCGCTGTTGCAGCGGGTTTTACCTTATTGCCTTTAGACAGAAGCACCATTGCAAATCGTCAAGCTCTGGCAGCCATAGGGCAACCTCTTCTACTCTCTATGTATCAGGAAAATTTTGCAAAGTTTGACTTGCTGTGTTCTCAAGTACTACTCTATGCAGAAGTATTTGAGTCTCAAGAACATACCCAGCATGCCAAAGATGCCATAGACAAACTATTGGAAAACAATGTGCTGCCTATCATCAATGAGAACGATACCGTCAGTGTCCAAGAACTTGTGTTTGGAGACAATGACAGGCTCTCTGCCCATGTTGCACATTATTTTGATGCTAATTTATTGGTGATCCTTTCAGATATAGATGCTTTTTATGACAAAGACCCAAATCAATATGACGATGCGAAAAGAAGGGCTGTTGTTACCTATATATCCAAAGAAGAGTTAGAAGCAGCGCATACGCCTACCAATGAATTTGCTACAGGCGGTATTGTGACGAAACTGCAATCGGCTGATTTTCTTATGAAACACGGAAGAGAGATGTTTTTGGCCTCGGGATTCGATCTTGCTGATGTGAGATCTTTTCTTATAGATGGAGAACACAGGGGCGGTACACTTTTCACAACTTCAAAAACATAAAATTTACAATGAAGAAGAGCAGTATGAAATACAAAATAGTTTATATGGGCACACCCCACTATGCAGAAGCAATCTTAGATACACTTATACAGGCTGAAGATATGGAAGTCTCTTTGGTCCTCACCCAGCCTGATCGTCCGGTTGGTCGTAAAAAGGTTTTGACACCTCCTCCTGTGAAAGTATTGGCAGAAGCACATGGCATAGAGGTATTACAGCCAAATCGTCTTTCTGACGAAGGTATATTTGAAGCAATTAAAGATGCAAACCCTGACTTCATTATTGTTGCTGCATTTGGACAGATCTTACCAAGATCTATTTTAGACATTGCACCCTGTATTAATCTGCATGCATCATTACTACCGCAATATAGAGGTGCTTCTCCTGTGCAACAGTCGCTGCTTAACGGTGATGAAAAAACCGGAGTAACTTCTATGCTGATGGAAGAGGGCCTAGACACAGGAGACATTCTTGAAAAAATAGAGTTTGTGATCCCTAAAGAGATGAGACTGCATGCACTGATGGAGCAACTTACACAAGATGCGTCTACCTTGACACTCAGTACCATACGGCATTTTAAGTCTATTAAACCCATGAAGCAGGATGAAGTGAAAGCAACACTGTGTAAAAAAATTAAAAAATCTGATGGTGAAATAGATTTTGAAGATGCTGCATTGATCTATAATAAATATAGGGCATTTGAAGGTTGGCCAGGTGTATTTAGCAGTAATGGTACAAAGTTTGATGGACTTGAACTGCTAGAATCAACAAGTCAAAACAAAGCGCTTGTTATCCTCTCTTTTGAAGATGAAAGTGTTGTCATAGGGTGCAGCAAAGGCTCATTGAAAATAGGGTTTTTGCAGCCGGCATCTAAAAAAGCAATGTCAGCAAAAGCCTATTGTGCAGGAAGGGGGCTAAAAGTTGGAGATACGCTTCTTTGATACACTGCCGTCTACACAACTTTATCTTAGTGAAAAACTGAAGCAGGGAGAGCTCAAAGCACCTGTGTCTGTTTTGGCGTATGAGCAAAGTTCGGGTGTAGGCAGCAGAGAGAATAGCTGGTCTGGAGGGAAAGGGAACTTTTTTGCTTCAACAGCTGTACCTATATCAACATTACCAGATGATCTTCCTTTCTCCTCAGCCTCTATCTATTTTTCGTATATTATGAAGAAAACACTTTTAGAACTGGGTGAAGATATTTGGTTAAAATGGCCAAATGATCTTTATTACAAAGATCATAAAGTGGGGGGAACGATCACGCAAAAAGTGAAAGATACGTTAGTGTGTGGAATTGGGTTAAATTTACAAAAATCTCAAAATGGCTATAGAGCTTTACAGAGCGATATCTTACCTCAAAAATTGTTGGAAAATTACCTTGACTCACTTGAGAAATTTCCAAAATGGAAGCAGGTTTTTAGTGAGTATAAGATAGAATTTGAACTAAGTAGAAAGTTTTCAGTTCATATTGATAACGATAAAAAAAGCCTATCAGACGCAACTTTATGCGAGGATGGCTCTTTAATTATAGAAGGCAAGAGGGTGTTTAGTTTACGATGAGCGAAGTGATCAGTATAGCCAACCAAAAGGGTGGCGTAGGAAAAACAACAACAGCAGTAAATTTAGCAGCTTCTTTGGCTGAAAAAGGCAAAAAAGTCCTTCTTCTTGATATTGACCCCCAATCCAATGCCACTACAAGTTTAGGCTTTAGCAGAGGTGATTATGAATTTAATATTTATCATGTACTTATTGGCACTAAAAAACTTTCAGAAGTGGTCTTAAAAACAGAAGTGAAGAATCTAAAACTTGTCCCTTCAAACATTGGCTTGGTCGGTATAGAAAAAGAGTTCTATAATCCTAAAGCAAAAAACAGAGAATTGGTACTGAAATCAAAAATAAAAGAGATCTCTTCTAAATTTGATTTTATTATTATTGATTCACCTCCGGCACTTGGTCCTATTACGATCAATGCCTTGAGTGCTTCAGATTCAGTGATCATCCCTATACAATGTGAATTTTTTGCACTGGAAGGTCTTGCACAGTTACTCAATACCGTGAGTCTTCTGAAAAAGACGATCAATCCAAAGTTGAAGATCAAAGGCTTTCTGCCTACGATGTATTCTGGACAAAATAACCTTTCCAAGCAAGTCTTGGCTGATCTGAGCCATCACTTTAAAGATAAACTTTTTCATAAGAAAAAAGGGAAAGAGTGTATCGTTGTTCCGCGTAATGTAAAGATAGCAGAAAGTCCGAGTTTTGGTAAACCGGTAACAACATATGCAGTTAATTCTAAAGGCTCTATTGCCTATAGAGATCTTGCTACTGTGATTGCAAGAGGTTAGAGATGGCATTAGGTAGAGGACTGGGAGAGATCTTATCTGATGTGGAAGAAGCGTATAGTAAAGACCTTAGAGATGTAGAAAGTTTTGAACTTGAAGCCAAAGGCGCAAGAATTGAAGAACTGAATGTAGAGAGTATCAGTCCGAACCCTTTTCAACCGCGTAAACATTTTGATCCACAGGCACTTGAAGAGTTAAGTCATTCCATTGCAGCGCACGGTTTACTTCAACCTATTGTCGTGATCGAAAAAGATGAGGGTTATTTACTTATAGCCGGTGAACGTCGTCTTAGAGCACACAAACTTGCAAACCTTAAAACGATCAAAGCTATTGTTGCAGATGTAGAGATAGATGAAGTAAAACTTCGTGAACTTGCACTGCTTGAAAATATCCAAAGAGAAAACCTTAATGCTATTGAACTGGCAAAATCTTATGCCGAGTTGATCAAAGTACACAACATCACCCATGATGAACTTTCCGACATCGTACACAAAAGTCGTTCACAGATCACCAATACTATGCGTCTGCTTTCACTTTCTCCCTATGTGCAGGAGCAAGTTGCCTGTGAAAAGATCTCTCAAGGCCATGCCAAGATCCTGGTGGGTTTAGATGAGAAAAAACAGAAGATCATTATTGACTCGGTGATAGGTCAAAAGCTTTCTGTACGTGATGCAGAAAAAATGGTAAAAGCCCATAAAGAAGCAAAGTCGGAATCTGTGGAGAAACCTATTTCCCAACCTAAACCTGAAGTAGAGGATATATGGGAAAAATATACAGAGAGACTTAAACACAGTTTGCCTTTTAACTATGAAATGAAACAAAAAAGTATTGAAATACACTTTGAAGATGCACAGGAAATAGAAAGATTTTTAGAACTTATTGCTGAACAAAAAGAGAAGAAATCCAGTACTATCTTTGCCCGCATACTGAATTAAGAAAAGCATAAACAGACTTCCTCATTTTATTTTGATAGAAACCCTTACTATTTAATCAAACCCTCATACGAATCATGATAAAATAGCGCGAAATTACACGAGGAGTTTTAATGCTTGATATACATTTACCATTGATGTTGTTTGTCTTAGCTTTGTTTCTTTTCCTTCTTGTTGTTTTAAATAAAATGCTAGTTCAGCCCCTGGTTAAATTCATGGATGACAGAGATAACTCAATAGCAAAAGATTTAGAAGCAGCAAAAGGGCTTAGCGGCAATAGTGACGAACTCAATGCTAAAGCAGATGAAAATATTAGCAATGCTAAAAATGAAGCTGCAGTAATAAGACAGAAAGCGGTTGATGATGAAAAAGCATTGAGTGCAAGTAAAGTCGAAACCAGACAGAATGAGTTAGAGAAAGAGTATGGAGACTTTGTTGAAAAGTTAACTAAGGAAAAAGAGAGTCTTAAAAATGCGTTACTCTCTCAAATGCCTCTTTTTAAAGAGAGCCTCAAAGCTAAATTTAGCAAATTATAGGAAGGGATAAAAATATGAAAAAAATTATAGTGTTGTCTTTACTTGTAGTACCTGCTATGTTGTTGGCTTCGACGCATGCAGATGGTGAGACTACACGTTATATGTTACAGACAGGCAGAGAAACAGACTTTTGGCCAAGAGTAATTAACTTTACCATTTGGGTCTCTTTACTTTATTATTTGATCGCTAATCCGATTAAAAACTTTTTTCAAGGTAGAAGTGAAGGTATTGCCGGTCAACTCAATGAGATCGAGCTAAAACTCCAGGCTGCAAAAGACGAGCAGAAAGAAGCACAGTTGCGTTTAGATGAGAGTGAGGCGAAAGCTGCACAGATCATTGAAGATGCAAAAAAAGAGGCAGAACTCTTAGCTAAAAAGATCGCAGAAGCAAATGAGAATGAGTTAAAGCTTATGGGCAAACAACTCGAAGAAAAAATGCTTTTTGAAGAGAGAAAATCTGCACGTGAAGCTATTGAGAATGTGTTAAGTGAAAATATCACCAATGATGACATCATGCTTGACTCAGCTAAAGTTGTTGATATTATTTCTAAGAAGGTGGCATAGTTATGGAAGAATTAATAGCCAAAAGATATGCAAAAGCACTCTCTTCAGTAAGCAATAATATTGCAGGCATTGTTGAAGTACTTAATGTATTGACTGAAGTCATTCAGGCAGAAGAAATAAGATCAGCATTGATCTCTCCTTTGGTGAATGATGCAAAAAAAACAGAAATGATCTTGTCTGCTGTGAGTGATGATGACAAGACACTTGTTAACTTTATCAAGGTTTTAGGTGAAAACAAAAGACTTGATCTTATCCCTGCTATTGCAAAAGTATTAAATGCTGACTTGCAAAAAGCGTCAAACCAGTACGAAGGTGTGTTAAAAAGCAGCGAAGCACTTGGTGAAGATGAGTTAAGTAAGCTTGAAGAGACACTTAAGAGATATACAGGTTCTGAGATTAAATTGAAACAGGAAAAAACGGATCTTGACGGGTTACGTGTTTCAGTGGATGATTTGGGTATTGAGGTTAACTTCTCTAAACAGAGAGTTAAAGAACAACTAATTGATTTCATTAAGAAATCTTTATAGTTATCTAATAGAAAGGAGTATCAGTGGCAGTTAAATTGCAAGCAGATGAGATAAGTTCAATCATCAAAGAAAGAATTGAGAATTTTGAAATTGATGTAGACATCAATGAAATAGGAAAAGTAGTAGGTATCGCAGATGGTATTACAACAGTATATGGTCTTAACAATGTTATGGCTGGGGAAGTTGTAGAATTTGATAATGGTGCAAAAGGACTTGTATTAAACCTTGAAGAGGCAAACGTTGGTGTTGTTGTTCTTGGTTCAAGTACAGGAATCAAAGAAGGTATGTCTGTTAAAAGAGAAGGCAAACTTTTAAAAACACCAGTAGGTGACGGACTCATCGGTAGAGTCGTTAACTCACTAGGTGAAGCGGTAGACGGTAAAGGTGCTATTGAAGCAACTGAGCATAGATTTATCGAAGAGAAAGCACCTGGGATCATGGCTAGAAAATCAGTACATGAGCCACTACAAACAGGGATCAAAGCAATTGATGCACTTGTACCGGTTGGTAGAGGTCAAAGAGAGCTTATTATTGGTGACAGACAAACAGGTAAAACTACTTTGGCCATCGATACGATCATCAACCAAAAAGGTCAAGATGTTGTATGTATCTATGTTGCTATTGGTCAAAAACAATCAACAGTAGCTGCTACAGTGAAAAAACTTGAAGAACATGGTGCAATGGACTATACGATCGTTGTAACTGCTTCTGCAGCTGATTCATCTGCACTTCAATTCCTTGCACCTTATGCTGGTGTAACGATGGCTGAGTACTTCAGAGACAACGGCAGACATGCAGTTATTTTCTATGATGACCTTTCTAAACATGCGGTTGCATACAGAGAGATGTCATTGATCCTTAGAAGACCTCCGGGTCGTGAAGCATACCCAGGGGATGTTTTCTACCTACACTCAAGACTACTTGAAAGAGCTGCAAAGCTTTCTGATGATCTAGGTGCCGGTTCAATCACTGCATTCCCGATCATTGAGACTCAGGCGGGTGACGTTGCGGCATATATCCCGACAAACGTTATTTCTATTACTGATGGACAGATCTTCCTTGAGACTGACTTGTTCAACTCAGGTATCAGACCGGCAATTAACGTAGGACTTTCAGTTTCACGTGTTGGTGGTGCTGCACAGATCAAAGCGACAAAACAAGTTTCCGGAACATTGAGACTTGACTTGGCTTCATTTAGAGAGCTTCAAGCTTTTGCACAATTTGCATCTGATCTTGATGACTATACAAGAGGTCAGCTAGAGCGTGGGCAAAGAATGGTTGAAGTGCTTAAGCAAGGGCCTTATGCTCCTGTTGCTATTGAAAAGCAAGTTGTTATTATCTTCGCTGGTGCCCAAGGTTACCTAGATGATATTGCTGCATCTTCAGTCACTAAATTTGAAGCAGAGCTTATGCCGTTTATGGAAGCTAAATATGAAAATATTTTAGAAGCTATCAGAAATGACAAAAAGATCTCTGATGATACAGATGCTCAATTAAGAAAAGCTATCGAAGACTTTAAAGCTTCATTTGCTGAGTAAGAAAGGCTACTAATGGCTAATTTAAAAGAGATAAAGCGTAAGATAGGTTCTGTTAAGAATACACAGAAAACCACTAACGCTATGAAGCTTGTATCTTCTGCTAAACTAAAAAGAACAGAAGAACTTGCTAAAAGATCAAGAGTTTATGCTGAAAAATTGACGGAACTCTTAAATGAGATCGCTCAAAAAATGCAACAGTCTAATGCTGACGGTATCGATAATATATACTTTAGGGATGGTAAAAATCCTAAAAAAGTGGATATTATTTTTATCACCGCAGACAAAGGTCTTTGTGGCGGGTTTAACTCTCAGACGATCAAAAGAGCTAGTGCGTTGATCGCTGAATATCAGGCAAAAGATGTGAAAGTACGTCTTAGAGCAGTGGGTAGAAAAGGTATTGATTACTTCAAATTCAACAACGTTGAATTAAATGATGAGATCATTGGCCTTTCTGCTGCACCTGACTTTAAGCAGGCGGCTGAATTTATTTCAGAAGTGGCTGCATCTTATGTCAATGGTGAAACAGACAAGATCATCTTGATCCATAATGGGTATGTGAATATGATCACTCAAGAGATCAGAGAAGATCAGGTTTTACCGGTTGATACATCAAAACTTGAGTTGAACACTGTGTCAACTTCAGAGCTTGAAGTTGAACCAGATGATGATGACACACTTCTTGATGCATTGGTTAAGCGTTATGTTGAGTATACAATGTATTACTCACTCATCGATTCATTGGCTGCAGAACACTCTGCACGTATGCAAGCGATGGACGCAGCAACCACTAATGCTAAAGAGATGGTAAAAGAACTTACTGTGAAGTATAACAAAGCAAGACAAGAAGCCATTACTACTGAACTCATAGAGATCATCAGTGGTGTGGAATCAATGAAATAATAAGAGGAGAAGTAATGACAGGTAAAATAGTACAAGTCTTAGGTCCCGTTCTAGATGTGGATTTTACAGACTACCTACCGGAGATTAACGAAGCGTTAGAAACGACGTTTATGGTTGACGGTAAAGAGCAAAAATTGGTTTTAGAAGTAGCAGCACAACTCGGTGATAACAGAGTAAGAACAATTGCTATGGATATGAGTGAAGGTGTAGTAAGAGGTCAGGAAGTGAAAGCAACCGGTGACTCTATTAAAGTACCTGTTGGTGAAGCAGTACTTGGACGTATCTTTAATGTTATCGGTGAAGCTATCGATGATAATGGTCCTGTAGAGGCAAAAGAATATTGGTCGATCCATAGAGATCCGCCAAAATTTGAAGAGTTAAGTACATCAACAGAAGTTTTTGAAACAGGTATTAAGGTTGTTGACCTTCTTGCACCGTATTCAAAAGGTGGAAAAGTTGGACTATTCGGTGGTGCGGGTGTTGGTAAAACAGTTATTATCATGGAATTGATCAACAACGTTGCGCTTAAACATTCAGGTTTCTCTGTATTCGCAGGTGTTGGTGAAAGAACACGTGAAGGTAATGACCTTTACTTTGAAATGAAAGATTCAAACGTACTTGACAAAGTTGCACTGTGCTACGGTCAAATGTCAGAGCCTCCGGGAGCACGTAACCGTATTGCGCTTACAGGTCTTACTATGGCTGAGTACTTTAGAGATGAAATGGGACTGGATGTTCTTATGTTTATCGATAATATCTTTAGATTTGCACAATCAGGTTCAGAAATGTCTGCACTTCTTGGTCGTATCCCTTCAGCTGTTGGTTACCAACCGACACTTGCAAGAGAGATGGGTGCACTTCAAGAGCGTATTACTTCTACAACAAAAGGTTCAATTACTTCTGTTCAGGCAGTATATGTTCCTGCGGATGACTTGACGGATCCAGCTCCAGCTTCTGTATTTGCTCACTTGGATGCAACAACAGTACTTAACAGATCTATTGCTGAAAAAGGTATTTACCCTGCGGTTGATCCTTTGGACTCAACTTCAAGAATGCTTTCACCTCAAATTGTTGGTGAAGAGCACTATGCATTGGCACGTGGTATTCAACAAATGCTTCAAAAGTATAAAGACCTTCAAGATATCATTGCGATTCTTGGTATGGATGAGCTTTCTGAAGATGACAAACTTGTTGTTGAAAGAGCAAGAAAGATTGAAAAATACCTTTCTCAGCCATTCCACGTTGCAGAAGTATTTACAGGTTCTCCAGGTGTATATGTTACACTTGATGAGACGATTGAAGGCTTCAAAGGTCTTCTTGAAGGTAAATATGACGACATGAATGAAGCGGCATTCTACATGGTAGGAAACATTGCTGAAGCGATAGCTAAAAACGATAAGATCAACGCTAAGTAATCTTAGCTCTTATCTTATAAAGGATAATTATGGAACTTATGAAGCTAGAAATAATCACACCAAACGGTGCGATCTTTGACGCTGAAGTAAAACAGGTAACACTACCAGGAGCTGAAGGTGAGTTTGGTGTTTTAGCCAAACATGCTACCTTGGTATCGTTACTTGATACGGGTGTTATTGTCATCGAAAAAGCAGACGGAACAGAAGTAGCTGTAGCTATTAATTCCGGATATGTAAAAGTTGATGAAGAAAAAACGACTTGTATCGTAGATGGTGCAGTTGCACTTTCTGGTGAAGATGGTGATCTTGCCAAAGCACTTGAAGAGGCAAAAACACTTCTTAAAAGCACAGAATCTTCTAGCACAGCTATCGCAGCTGCGGTTAGTAAAGTTGAGCAAATCGGAAAGTCTTTTTAACATTGGGCTCTCTTTTTACTTATTTCTTGGAAAGCAGTGCGATCACAATCTTTGTACTGCTTTTGCTCTCTGTCTATTTCATCGCCACTTTTTGGGTGTTTTTAGACAGATTTTATATTTTAAATTCTCGGATAGCCTCAGAAGCAAAATCACTTAAAGCACTTTACACAGGCCAGTCAAAATCAGTGGCACATACCTCACTTATTTTTACTTATCTGTCACGTGTTAACACACCTAACAAAGCCATTTTAGAGGCAGCTTCTTCAGATGCTATACGGGTCTCTACCAAAGGCCTTACCTGGCTCTCTATTATTGCCTCTACTTCTCCTTTTATTGGTCTTTTTGGTACGGTGATCGGTATACTTGAAACATTTTCCAAACTTGGTTCACAGTCTTCTGCTTCTCTTTCTGTTGTGGCACCTGCCATCTCTGAAGCACTGATAGCCACAGCAGCAGGGATCGCTGTGGCCATTTTTGCGTATACCTTTCACCTTATTTTGAAACGTAAAGCCTATGAGCTCTCTTCTTTGCTTACTTCTCAATCAGAGGTGATACTTTCTCAGGTAGAGGAGTGAGACCACTATGTATTCATGGGATGATAGTCCAGACTTAAACATTACGCCTCTGGTAGATGTGATGCTGGTACTTATGGCCATTCTGATGATCACGGCTCCTACTATTACTTTTCAGGAGCAGATAGACTTGCCTCAAGGCTCTAAGACGGTGAAGGTTGAAAAAGCAAAAACACTCACCATTCGCATGGATAAAGATCAAAAAATATACCTCAATAAAGATGTCTATGCACTCGATACTTTTGCAGATGATTTTGTCAATAAGTCCGTCAAGTTCGATAAAACATCTGAAGTCTATATACGTGCAGATGAAAATTTAAAATACAAAAATGTGATGTATCTCCTCAAAAGTGTAAAAGCGGCAGGTTTTGACAAGGTTTCACTCATAACGTTATGATAAAAAAGTCTTCTACAGCCATTTCGGGTATTTTAGCTTTTGCTATCTATTTTACGGTTATTGCTGTGTTGATATTTTATTTTAATACACGTGATGAAAAAAAATCTAAACGCTATGTCAAAAAAGATGAACATCGTATACAAGTAGCCCTTTCTGCACCTAAAAAATCTTCGAAGCCTAAAGTTGTAAAGAAAAAAGTGAAGCCAAAACCAAAGAAAA
>DQVY01000156.1 GCA_015661535.1 Sulfurovum sp.
AAAGGAAATTTGGTACGCCAGGTAGAACAGTTAAAAGAGTTGGGTGCCCAAACCAACAAAAAAATACCTAAAGGGCTAAAAGGCGAAAAGGATGAGTGATCATCAAAGTGTACAAACAGTTAAAACAATACAAGGATCTTAAAATGAGTAAAGTAACAATATGGCATAACCCGAGATGCTCCAAATCTAGAAATGCTTTGGCGCTGTTGGAAGAAAAAGGGGTGGAGGCTGAAGTACTGAAGTATCTTGAGACGCCACCAAGCAGAGAAGAGATTGTAGAGATGTTGAAGATGCTTGGTATTTCGGCACGTGCACTTATGAGAACCAAGGAAGCCATCTATAAAGAACTGGGCTTAAAAGATGTCAGTGATGAAGATGCGCTCATTGATGCGATGGTGGAAAACCCAAAACTTATAGAAAGACCCATTGTCATCAAAGACGGAAAGGCAGCCATTGGGCGTCCTATTGAAAATATAGTGGACTTACTTCAATAGCACTTTACAGGTTGATGAGGTATTTTTCCCAAAGCCTCGTCACTTTTATAGTTTAGGGGTAAAAGTTCATTTTTGATGGCTATAAGATGTGCCAGTTGTATTTTATTTTCTTCTTTGAAATTTTCATTAAACGTACCAAGGTGGGGTAGACATTCACACAATGGTTTAGTGATAAAACCATGTAGGATTTCTATACAGCTTTCCAGTTTTTTTAATTCTTTTTTTAATTCGCTTCTCGTCATTGTGTCATCCTTTTTTAATCTATTTTCTCTAGTATAAAATTATTTGGTTATTTAGGTAAGGTCATTTTCGAAAAAATAATTTTGCCAAGATGACCAGTGATGGGTAGCACTACTTTTTCACTTTCAGAACATTATGATAAAATCGCAACAATATATATAGAAGGATGACACTTGCTAAGTACAGTAAATTTGACACAACGTTATGGGAAAAGAGTTCTTTTCGACAAAATAAATATGACTTTGGATGTAGGAAAACGCTATGGACTCATAGGAGCCAATGGTGCAGGAAAATCAACGTTTATGAAGATACTTGCAGGTGAATTGGAACCGAGCGATGGTGAAGTACAGTTACAACCGGGACTTAAACTGGGTATGCTTTCCCAAAACCAGTATGCCTTTGAAGACTATACACTGACAGATGCCGTACTCTATGGGAACAAAAAACTTTTTGATGCCCAAAAAGAGAAAGAAAAACTCTACATGGAAGGTGATTTTGAAGACGATGCGGTCAATGCTCGTTTAGGTGAACTTGAAATGATCTGTGCAGATGAAGACCCTACCTATGAGTCTGATGTCAAAATAGAAAAACTGCTTACCTCTTTGGGGTTCCCTACCTCACAACATGGTGACTTGATGTCTTCTTTGACCGGTGGTGACAAGTTCAAGATCTTACTTGCACAAGTACTCTTTTTAAAACCAGATGTGTTGTTACTCGATGAGCCTACGAACAACCTGGACATGGAGACCATTTCATGGTTGGAAAATGAGTTGAAACGTCATGAAGGTACGCTTATGGTCATCTCCCATGACAGACACTTCATCAATGGTGTGGTGACACACATACTTGACCTTGATTTCCAAAATATACGTGAATTTACAGGCAATTATGATGAGTGGTACATCGCGGCAAACCTCATAGCTAAACAAGCAGAGACAGACAGAGGTAAAGCACTCAAAGAGAAAGAAGAACTTGAAGGGTTCATCCGAAGATTTTCCGCAAATGCTTCCAAAGCAAAACAGGCAACTTCAAGACAAAAACAACTCGATAAACTTGATGTCCAAGCCATTAAACTCTCTTCAAGACGTGATCCGTCTATTATGTTCAAAGCACATAGAGATATTGGGAATGAAGTGTTGGATGTGGAAGAAATCTCTAAAAGTTATGATGGCCAGACGGTATTGGATAAGATCAGTTTCAAGATCAACAAGGGCGATAAAGTTGCCCTTATCGGTGCCAATGGTGTAGGGAAAACCACGTTGCTTAAGATCCTTATGGAGGAGATAGCTGCAGATGCGGGAACGATGAAATGGGGACAGACGATTACTTACAGTTATTTTCCTCAAAATACGACAGACCTAGTTGTGGGTGATGATGAACTGCCACAATGGATACAAGGTTTTGACCCGAAGTGGCACATTGATGACATTCGAAAAACACTGGGTCGTATGCTTTTCTCCGGAGAAGAACAAAA
>DQVY01000283.1 GCA_015661535.1 Sulfurovum sp.
CTCAAAGAAGCTGCCGCTTCAGGTAAAAAACCAACTGTACTCTACACTGCACCTGCCACACCTATAAAATGTGGTGGTGCCCCACAAAAGATACTCTATTTAAGTGCTGACCATTTGAAAAAAGAGGGTCTCTCTGCCAATTACGTATTTACTACTGCAAAATCAAAACTTTTCAGCATACCTGTGATCGAAAAATCATTGAGTAATGTACAAAAACGTTATGATACGATCAGCAATAAATTTGGACATAACCTTGTTGCGATAGATGTAGAAAAGAAAATAGCTACGTTTGAGCATAAGTATGAAGTAAAAGGTGAGTATGATGAGGATCTCGAAGAGTATGACATGATAGAGAAGAAAGAGATGGTTGATCTCTCTTATGACTTTATACATGTTGTACCACCTATGGGACCACCAAAAGCAGTAGCAGATTCACTTCTTGGCTGGCAAAAAGGTACAGGAAAAGGCTGGTTGGAAGTTGACCAGGTGACACTACAGCACAGAAGGTACCCAAATGTCTTTGGTATAGGAGATATATGTGGTATTCCTTTAGGTAAAACGGGTGGTTCTGCAAGACACCATGGACCTATAGTGGTTGGAAACCTTGTTGCACAGGTAGAAGGAAAAGCGCTTGAGGAAAAATTTGACGGCTATACGGTTTGTCCTCTAAAAGTTGAATATGGAGAAATTATTTTGGCAGAGTTCAACTATGACGGTCCTGCACCATCATTCCCTTTAGCCGTTGAAAAGCCGCGCTATATCTGGTGGGCATTTGACCTCTATATGCTCAAACCTATGTATTGGTACCTTATGTTAAGAGGCTGGATGTAATCACTACACTACTCACTTGTAGCAGTGTTGGAGAGTATAAGATAAGCTCTCCTGTTTATTTAAGATTTAGTATTTTGCTTTAACGCATTCTTTGCTACATTCTTATCAAATTCCGAGATCTTATCATCTGCACTCAATATGATCTTTTTATCTACTTTTAAATATTTCTTCTTGAGCTTACCAGGGTAGTCAACCTGATTTAAAATATGTTTTATCGTATTGATACGTGCTTTTTTCTTATCGTTGGAATCAATGACTGTCCAAGGTGCATGTTCGGTATCTGAAGCCATGAACATAGAGTATTCAGCTACGGTGTAATTATCCCACAGTGTTTGTGAGAATTGATCGGTAGGAGAGAGTTTATATTTTTTAAGTGGATTACTTGCACGCTCTGCAAATCGTTTTGCCTCTTCCTCTTTAGTAACGGAAAAATAAAGCTTAATAAGAATGATCCCGCTTGATACCAGCATTTTTTCAAGGAAAGGCACAGCATGTAAAAATTCCTGATGTTCATCTTGTGTACAAAAACCAAGCACCGGTTCT
Source organism: Sulfurovum sp. (assembly GCA_015661535.1). Classification (GTDB taxonomy): domain Bacteria; phylum Campylobacterota; class Campylobacteria; order Campylobacterales; family Sulfurovaceae; genus Sulfurovum. Next base: position 1,375 of record DQVY01000283.1, read on the forward strand.
ACGCCAGCTCGGTTGTACCAGCTTCTGTCAAAGAATACCATCTCTCCACCACTGGGAAGATGGGGAATATAGCGTTGAAAATACCATTGTGTTTTTTCAGTATCGGAAGGTTTATTGAGGGCAACAACTCTTGCACCACGCGGGTTAAGATGCTGGGTGATCCGCTGTATCGTTCCCCCTTTTCCTGCTGCATCTCTCCCTTCGAAGATCATCAGCATTTTTAAGCCTTTTTCTTTCACATAGGTTTGGAGTTTCAACAGTTCAACTTGAAGTGTTTCCAGCTCTTTCTCATAAGCTAAGTCTTCTTCTTTTCTCCATACGGGCACACGCTTTTTTGTACGTGTTTCTTCTTTCTCGAACTGTTTGAGACATTGTTTTTTTCGTTCTTTTTTTCTTCCCATTTCAAACTACCTTTTAAAAATTTTTAACTATTTTCAGATGTTTCTTTATTTTCATCTAAGCAGAATATTCCGTGATATAGGTATGATATAAATATAGTAGCATGAAAATAGCTTTTTGTCTATCCTAAAAAGAAAAAAGTTAAAATACTTTATATAGAAACCTAATCACACAAAAAGTACACATATCATCTGTATACTAAAAACAAAAAGGCTTTGCATGTTTAGCGTATCACCCGAACACAATTGTTGTACCACTCAGCCTAAAGGCAAAGCTTTATGTCCTTACTGTCAAAAAGAAGCCAAAGGTGTATTAAGCAAAACCCTGGAACATCTTCTTAAAAATACTGTTAGATCAACATTATCTTCTTTGGAAGGTTATTATTATTGTAAGACTGCCTCATGTAAAGTAGTCTATTTTAAAGAAGATGACATACTGACACAGGAAGATCTTTCAGTCGAGGTAGGATTAAAAGAAGGGGTGAGTCCTGCGACACTTTGTTACTGTTTCCATTGGAGCAAAGAAAATATACAAAAAGAGCTTGAGATAAGCGGGAACACAAAGGCACTTGAGGAGATCAAAGCGAAGATGAAAGACCCGGGATGTTCTTGTGAAATACTCAATCCAAGTGGCGGATGTTGTCTGACAGATGTACAGAAATTCATTCATGAAGCAAAGTCATCTCTATAAATATTAGTATGGATACAGGTTTATGTTACTTAGCCGCTTACACCCACACCGACTGGGCCGGCATGGACACCGGCAGTGGGATGAACACCATTTTTATTGACACCTACACCTACAAAACCTATGGGACCTACCGGTATACCTAGTCCTATGCCAGGGGTACATGCATTCAACATAAAGAGAGTGATCAATGCTAAAAGTATTTTTTTCATACTAATTCTTTTTGTGGAGCAGCAAAAACAAGCCTAAAGAAAGTGCTGAAACGATGATGATAGATGCTCCCGAAGTTAAATCATAGGTATAGGACATCCATAACCCTGCAAGGGTAAACAGTGTGGCAATACCACCAGAGAGGAACATCATAGAAAAAAGAGAACTTGAGAGTTTTTCTGCGATGTAGACAGGAATGGTCAACATGGCGATGACCAAGATCAGTCCTACTACTTTGATGGCTATGACCACAGTGAGTGCAGAGAGTATGAGGATGAGTGTATAGAAAAATTTGACGTTCACACCACGTAGGCCGGCATACTCTGAGTCGTAAGAGACTGCCAGTATATCTCGGTACCAAAAGGTTACAACAAAGAGTATCACGGCCAAAAGGGCAGCCATAAAATACAAGTCTTCAGAACTTACCGCAAGTATGGAGCCAAAAAGATAAGACATAAGGTCTACATTATAGCCCGGGGTCAAGTCTACAAATATCACCCCTATGGCCATTCCCACTGCCCAAATGAGTCCTATGAAGGTGTCCATACGGTGCCGTGTTTTCAACGTCAGTGCCGCAATGAGCAGGGCAGCACCCACAGCAAAGAGTGATGCACCAAGGAAAATAGGAAGTCCAAAGAAGACAGCGAGGCCTATACCTCCATATGAGGTATGTGCGATACCTCCTGCCAAAAATACCATACGGTTAACCACAATGAGCGAACCAATGATACCTGCAGCAAAACTTACCAGCAAACCTGCGAGCAGAGCATGTTGCATAAATTCAAAGTGAAGGGCTTCTATCATTTTTTCTCCCTCCATATGGCTTCGACAGGATCAGTCACCGAAACAGACTCGTTCCCTGAGCCTGTCGAAGGGCAGGTATCGCAACTCTCTGCGCCCAACATTTGAAGCAGTTCTACTTCACAAAAATGACCCTCATTTCCATGGGTATGAAAGGTATGTTTTTTGTCAGAGATATCATGGTAGGAAAGTGTTTTATTGATATGGGCAGCAGAAGTAGCATACTCAAGAATAACAGAGATATCATGACTCACGACAATAATGGTAATATTTTCATTAAGCACTTTTAACAACTCATAAATACTGCGTTGCCCGCTAATGTCTATGCTTGAAGTAGGTTCATCAAGTATGAGTATTTTGGGATGTGCACACAAGGCACGGGCTATCATCACCCTTTGTCGTTGTCCGCCTGAGAGAGAACCTATCTTCCTTTGGGCATAGTCTTGCATGCCTACCTGTTCCAAGGCACCCATGGCACAAAGAATTTCCTCTTTACCGTAGCCAAAGAGGGGTCTTTTGGTCCCTACATGGCCCATCATGACCACCTCTATGACTTTTATGGGGAAATCTGTATTGACATTGGTATTTTGAGGCACATAGCCTATGTGCGAAAGACTTTTTGATGGCTCTTTACCCAGTACAGAGATACTTCCGCTTTGTAAAGGGTTTATGCCCAATATAAGTTTGAGCAGTGTAGATTTACCGCCACCGTTTGGTCCGATGATAGCAAGAAACTCTTTTTCTTCTACCCTCAAGTTAATATCATCCAGGATGATCTCTTTATCGTAGGCAAAAGTAAGGTTTTTTATCTCTATAACAGTCATTACATATTTCCCATTTATTGATCTTTTCCCGCAATAGCATTGGCAATGCTAATAAGATTCTCAGACCAGTTTGGTGCCAAAGGGCTTACTTTTATAACAGGTATATGCAATTCGTTGGCAATGATCTTAGAAACACTATCTGAAAATTCAGGCTGGGTAAAAATGGCCCTTACTTTCTCCTCTTTTGCCTCTTTCAGTAAGTGTATGAGTGCTTTAGGCTTTGGCTCTTTGCCTTCTACTTCTACAGCAATTTGTTCTAAGTTGTATGCCTTGGCGAAGTATCCCCATGAGGGGTGGAATACCATAAATTTACGAGATCCTTTTAGAGAGGAGAGGATCTCTTTTATCTTCCTGTCTGTTTCTTCTAGAGAAGCTAAAAAAGTCTGAAGGTTCTTTTTGTAATAAGTACTGTTTTTTACATCAGTCTGTACCAATGCTTCATAAATATGTTCTGCAATGATCTTCACATTTTTCGGAGCAGTCCAGATATGAGGATCGGCACCTTCATGATCATGCCCCTCGTGATGTTCATCTTCTCCAGCATGATCATCATGAGATCGTTCCATCTTTATCTTCTCAATGTTATCGGCCAGATCAATGATTTGCATCTTTTTATTGAGGCTTTTAAATTTAGGAAGCCAAACCTTTTCAAACTCTACATCTATCGAAAAATATAGATCTGCTTTAGATATATCAAGCATTTGAGAGGGCTTTGGTTCGTAGGTGTGAGGAGAGTTACCAGGTTTTACCATCAACGATACATTAACTTTATCACCAGCAATGGCTTCTACAAAAGTCTTTTGAGGCAAGATGCTTACCACAGCATTGATATTAGATAATATATAGGTTGTAAACAGTAAAAAAAGTAAGGTAATATTTTTCATAAAGAGATTATAGCAAAATAGTGATGCGATAGGAATTAGTTAACCTGTCGCATACATACACTTTTACTTTTTTAACGTAATTTTCTCACTTCCTTTTGGTATAGAGAAGAGAAAATCTTTGTCTGTAATTGATGTATTTTTTATCCATATGATACGTGTATGTTCCTTCTTAGGAGGCATACTGCTTTTGTCTATGGTAGTATAGGCTTTTATCTTTGGTATATCTTCCTTCGTCACCCATACTTCTGCTTCTTTATGTTTACTTTTAAAAGAAATATGATCGCAAGCAACACCTTCTACCTTTACCGTTCCCAGATATTTACTGGAATTGAACTTGATCCTCTGATCCATATTGCTGTAAATAAGTGAAGCCATAGGAGACTCGACATCAAAGTTTTTTAAAACTTCATCGAGTGCTTTGTCTATGTTTTTGGGTACGGTAAATTGACCATAGTTTTTATTTTCATAATCTATCATAGAGTAAAGTCCATTGTTAAATATATGACTTCTATGCAGGTATTTACTTTTACTTTTCACATATAATTTATTGGGCCTGTCCACTTTTACTATGGTATCGTAATGATAGGGTATCACCGAACCGTCTTCCTGGACATCATACTCTGTGATCTTTGCTTCAAAGGCATATTTATCCATCTTTTCTGTATGCTGCAAAGCTTTGTCAATGATCTCCAAGGGAGATCTCTCTTTTGCCAAAAGTGTGCTTGCACTTAAAATGAGTCCTGTACCAACAACAGTAAGTGTTTTTACATATATGTTCATAGTTTAGATCCTTGATAATTTATGTGAGAAGTATAACAAAATAGCTGTTTACCTATGCAAATGTATTTACATTGATAACAATCAAAGAAGATTGTGTCTAAATTTGTTATAACTTTACTATCAATAAATAAAGTGAGACACATGTTAGCAGAGCAGATCACAAAAGAGAACATAGAAGCCATGCTGAGGGTATTTTACACGCGCATACTCAAAGATGACCTTGTGGGTCCCTATTTTATCCATGAACTTGGGGATGATCTCAACAACAGGTATTGGAAACCGCATTTGAAAATTTTACTTGATTTTTGGGCGACACAACTACTGGGTGAAGAGAGTTACCAAAGAAATCCTCTGGGACCACATACCTTAATGGATGACCTTAGTCCGGAAGTCTTTGAGCGATGGCTAAAGATATTTTTTAAAACTATAGATGAATGGTATGCACCTGAAGCTGCAACACGCTTTAAAGAGAAAGGAAAAAGCATTGCTGAGGGTTTTATGGATGAACTAGGTTTAACCTAGTCATTTTAATACCCAATACCCAGACCGATCTCCTCAGAAAGGATTATCTTACTTTCATTAAAGTCTATGGTACTTTGGAGAGAGTGAGAAGCCAAAAGGGCAACCGCATCCAAGTCAAACATGGTAATGACATCTGCTTTGGCTGAAGCCACATGCACCCCTGCGGCTACCGAAATGGGGCCTTCCAACATACAGCCTATCATGCACTTTACGCCAAACTCTTTTGAAAGGTCTGCCAGTTTTAGTGCTTCTGTGATACCTGCTGTTTTTGCTAACTTAATATTCACATAGTCTATGGCTTGCATCTCCAAAAGTTTCCGTGCATCTTTCACAGAGAAAATACTCTCATCTGCAAGCAGCGGTGTTTGTACACGTTCTTTAATGTATTTTAATCCTTCAAAGTCATCGGCAGCCACAGGCTGTTCTATAAACTCTGCAATGATACCTTTTTTCTCCAAGGCATGAAGAAGTGTGACACTCTCTTGCGCACTCCATCCCTGATTTGCATCCAGTCTTAAACCTATGTTTTTATCTAGCGCATCATGTATGGCTACAATACGCTCTACATCTTTTTCTGGGTTATCACCTATTTTTATCTTTAAGGTGTTATAGCCTAATGCCACAGCAGAAAGTGCATCTGCGATCATTTTTTCAACACTCCCCATGGAGATGGTGATGTCGGTAGAAAAGCTAGTTTGTGTACCGCCAAGCATACGAAAAAGAGGCAGTTTTTCCGACTGTGATTTTAGGTCATAAAGGGCTATTTCAAGTGCAGATTTTGCAGTGGTATTTTTAAGTATAACTGTATGCAATAGCGAAATGATACTATCAAACTCTTCTATATCTCGCCCAATAATATGGGGTTTGATATACGCGATACATGCCGCCATAGAACCCATGGTCTCACCGGTAATAACAGGGGTAGGTGCACCTTCACCATACCCTACAGAACCATCATCACACTCAACAATAACAACAAGGTCTTCAAGCGCATCTACCCTGCGTAAAGAGGTGATGAAAGGGTTTTTAAGAGGTGCTTTGAGGGTTCGGGTATGGATGTTTAGTATTTTCATACTGCTATTGTATCTTTTCTTTTATGAGTTCCTTTTTATTGTACACTATGAAATCGATCTCTATTAGTATTGAATTAAGAGATGGTGCTAAAAATCTTTTAGACGGATAATTTTATAAAGGGAAAGAATTTTATGAATTGGTTGCGGGAAAGGGATTTGAACCCCTGACCTTCGGGTTATGAGCCCGACGAGCTACCAAACTGCTCTATCCCGCGACAGGATGTTATAGATTTGAGAATCTATTTGGTTATACATTAAATAATTGGTTGCGGGAAAGGGATTTGAACCCCTGACCTTCGGGTTATGAGCCCGACGAGCTACCAAACTGCTCTATCCCGCGACAGGATTATTAGACGATGAAATCTAAATTTTTTGGAATTATTTAACTTATGTTAGGTGGATGGGGTAGAGGGATTCGAACCCCCGAATACCAGTACCAAAAACTAGTGCCTTACCGCTTGGCGATACCCCAACATTCACAAGACATATTGCTTATGTGGACGGCATTATAGCACCAAATTTCTCACATGTCAAGAGGTATTTGAAAAAAAAGTAAAAAGTTTACAAACTGAAGTACGACTAGGTATAATACATAAAATATACAGTAATAGAATACTAGGAATAATATATGTCAATTGAAGCGATCAAAAGAGTTGAAAAAGCAATAGAAGAGACCAAAAGAGGCCGTATGGTCATTATGATGGATGATGAGGACCGTGAAAATGAAGGTGATCTGGTGTATGCAGCAACATTTTCCACCCCTGACATGGTAAACTTCATGGCAAAAGAAGCAAGAGGGCTCATTTGTACACCTATTACGAAAGAGATCGCCTCTAAACTTGACCTGCTTCCTATGGTGAGCAACAATGTCTCTAACCATGAAACAGCCTTTACGGTTTCTATAGACTCTACCAATGCAGAAACAGGCATATCTGCGGCAGAAAGAGATGACTGCATAAGTAAACTTGCTTCTCCTCAAACTGTTGCTTCTGACTTTGTAAGACCTGGACATATTTTCCCACTTATTGCCAAAGATGGCGGGGTGCTAGTACGTACAGGACATACTGAAGGTTCTGTTGACCTTTGTAAACTTGCCGGTCTTGCTCCTGCTGCAGTGATCTGTGAGATCATCAAAGATGACGGTACCATGGCACGTATGGATGATCTTGAAGTGTTTTCAAAAGAGCATGACCTTTGCATTGTCTACATTTCAGACATAGTTGAGTACCGTTTGGCAAATGAAAAACTTGTCAAAAGAGTGAGAGAAGAAGAGTCTGAACTCAGAGGTATCAAAGTAGATAAAATTACCTATTGCGACCATTTGGACAGAGAACATACCGTCATACAGTTTTACAAAACACATGAGACTGCTAATGTGAAGTTTCACAATATCGGCACAGACATTGGTCTTGTTCTCGATGATAAGCGTTTTTCCGCACTCAATAACTCTATAGAGTATTTGAAACTAAACGGGGGGACACTTATCTTTTTAGATACAAAAGTCATCTCTCATGAGCAGGCAAAAGAGTTTGGAGTAGGGGCACAAATACTCAAAGACCTTGGCATTAAAAACATCAACCTCCTTACCACCAATGTTGAGACAGAGTTTGTTGGTCTTGCAGGGTTTGGACTTGATGTGGTGAGCAAAATAGAGGTTATCTAAAAAGAGCGTGATGCAATTCAATATATTTAAACATAAAACCATCGCCAGTATACATGTATTGACGATGCTTGTAATGTTTATTTTTGTACTTCTCTTTGCAAGTATTATGATCTATAATGAATATGACACCTTTGACAGACATGCCAAAAAGATCCACGAAGAGTACATAGAGACTCAAAAAAAGATCATTGTATTTGATACCAAAAGGGTCTTGAAGTTTATTGAATATATGTACCAGAAGTACCATAAAGTAAAATCTACAGAAGAGCTTCAACGCGAGATCCTTAATGCCGTAGAACACTTATATGAACGTCAAGACGGCACAGGATACATTTTCATCTACGGCTTTGACGGTACAGTACTTTCTGACCCTGTGCAGAGTCATAATGTAGGAAAGAACCTTTATAATATGGAAGACAGTCACGGTGTACAGGTCATTAAAGATCTGATCGATGTTTCACAACATGCAGAAGGCGGTTTTGTGGAGTACCAATGGCTTAAACCTACCACGCAGCAAGAGAGTCCAAAAATCTCTTACGCCACGTCATTTAAACCATGGGAGTGGATGCTTGGTACAGGAGTCTACTTAGATGAAATTGAACAAAGTATTTTAGAGAAAAGAAAAGCGTTAAAGAGTAAACTAAATGCTTATTTATTGAATGTTTTATTGATGCTTATTGTGTTGTTTGCCGTTGGGTTTATGGGTATTATGATTGCAAACAAGATCTTAAAAAAAGAGATACAGAGCTTCACAAACTTTTTTAAAACAGCCTCTTCTTCCCATGTCTATATAGATAAAAAAGATATTGCTTTGGCCGAATTTAAAAAGATGGTCACGTACATCAATATCATGATCGATGAAATTGGTGCAAAAGAAAATAAACTGAAGAAGCTCAATGAAACACTGGAGTTAAAAGTAGAAGAGAAGACAAAAGATCTAAGCAAGAAGAACCGTTTACTTGAAGAGGAGAAAAGCTTTAGTGAAAAGTTAGTAAGATCCCAAGATAACTTCATTAAACATTCTATTCATGAGATCAATACACCTTTGGCCGTAATATTGACCAATATAGACATTTACAAATTAAAATTTGAAGAGAACAAATATATAGGTAAAATAGAAGCAGGGGCCAAGATGATAGCAAATATCTATGATGACTTGAGCTACATGGTGAAAAAAGACCATTTTGTGTATGAAAAAGAGTTGTTGTCATTTTCAGATTTCCTGCGCTCTCGTATAGACTTTTTTGAAGAGATCGCAAAAGGGAACAGACATCCGATAGAAGCTGAGATCGAAGATGATGCAGCACTATATTTTTCTAAAATAGAACTGCAACGTATCGTAGACAACAATCTTTCAAATGCTATCAAATATGCCCATCAAGAGAGTGCAATTTTGGTAAAACTTTATAAAGAGAATGCAGCATTGATCTTAGAGTTTTGGAGTGCGTCAGAGATCAAAGATCCTACACGTATTTTTGAACCCTTCCACAGAGAAGAGACCTTGCAGGAAAACCTGGAAGATGGCTTTGGTTTAGGCTTGGAAATCGTGTATAGTATCTGCAAAAAAGAAGAGGTAGAAATAGAAGTAGTCAGTAAAGAGAGCAGGACACTCTTTAGGTACTGTTTTAAGAAAGGGGTCTTGGATAATGAAGATATTACTGCTTGAAGATGAGTTAATGTTGCAAGAATCCATAGAAGAGTACCTGAACCATAAAGGCTATGTTGTGGATGTCAGTATGAATGGCATGGAAGCCTATGACAAGATCATCAATACAAGCTATGATCTGCTCATTCTTGATATTAATACACCTGTGCTTAATGGTCTAAAATTGTTGGAGAAGTTACAAAATGAGAAAATATTTATTCCTACAGTATTTATTTCAGCCATTACAGAGATAGAACAAATATCTAAAGCCTATGAACTAGGGTGTTATGACTACCTAAAAAAACCCTTTCATCTAAAAGAGCTTACCTTACACATAGACAGACTACTTAAAATGGCTCAGATCTCTTCAAAGTCTATTGTAAAAATGTCAAAAATGTATACCTATGACTTAGAAAAGAGAAGACTGTTTTTTGATAATGAAGAACAGGTCTTAACCCCTAAACAGGGGCAGATCATCCATCTTTTTGCTGCCAATGTAAACAGGATTGTTGATTTTGATATGTTAAGACATTATGTATGGGAAGAAGATTTTGTGGACAATGCAACCATAAGGGCAGAGATACATCGTGTGAAAAAGATACTCAAAGAGAACCTCATAGAAAGTATTAAGGGAATTGGCTACAAAATAAACCCTTTTTAGCGTTACATAACTACACAGTATTATCTATTTCCGCTATTAGGGTTAAGAAAATATTATGATGCTATGTTAATGCTATATTCATAGTGAATACTCTATCTGTATAAAATTAACGAGGAGATACACAATGAAATTAATTAAAATGAGTTTGATCGCAATCGTTGCTACATGCAGTACCTATGCTGCAGATGAAGCAACCATTGATGGTACAGTTCCAGACCATGGACTGATCGATACTATACATGATGGACATAAAGACAATGGGGAAATTTATGGACAGTTTAGGACTTTTTATCTGGACAGAACCTATTTAGGTGGGATCGTGAACAACCGTAATACTTTATCTGCCGGAGGATATGTCGGTTATATGACACCGGTATATAATGGTTTCTCAGCCATGGTAGCAGCCTACGGAACGTATGGATTTAAAATACATGGGGACCCTGTCACCAGTGCAAATTATGATCCGTCTATGTATGGAGCCGGTTTTGAGAATTATGCCTTTATTGGACATGCCTATGTGAATTATGAGAGTGGTGAGACCAATGTAAAAGCAGGGCGAATGAGACTCGATACACCTTTTGCAGGTGCAGATGATGCACGTATGCTTCCAAACCTTTTTGAAGCAGCACTTGTTACCAATAAAAGCCTTGAAAACACTACCTTGATTGCTGGACATGTTTTCAGAGAGACCATTGGTACCTTTGGTAATGTCTATGGAACAGGATGGAAAGAAATTGGAAACACTGGCACTTATGCAGCAAATAGCTTGGCATTACAAAGTGGTTATGGTCTTGGTTTAGGACTTGACAGTACAACAAGTGGTAGTTTTGAGAACATGGGTGTTGTGGCACTGGGTAATCAAGATGCCAACGGTAATTATGTAGATAACAGTACCTCGGGTGTTTCTGTAGTGGCAGGTGTATATGAAGGTATTGAGGGACTTAAGCTTCAAGCCTGGGATTACATTGCCTGGGATATTGTCAATACACTCTATCTGCAAGGAGATTATTCTTTTAAGGTGGCTGACGGCTTTACACTTGTTGCATCTGCACAGTACATCAACCAAAGAGATATTGGTGGTGCGTATTTGGGGAATGTGAACGGAGGTAATGGAAAGATAAACAGTAATTATATTGCAGGGAAGATCACAGGTAAATATGATAATTTTACCGCTTATTTTGCGTACTCAAGTACAGGCAGCAATAATGACACCTTCACTAATGGCGGGATCATCACACCTTGGGGCGGTATGCCGGCATTTACACAGGGTATGGTAACAAGACACCAGTTCTTTGCCAATACAGACGCTATTAAAATTGCTGCTACCTATAATTTTAAGGACTTTGGTCTTAAAGCTTCTGTCTATTATACAGAATTTGATATGGGCAGTGAAAACACTTATAGACCAGGGATTGCATGGAAATCAAATGAACCAGGTTTTGACTTTCAATACAAGATCGCAGCAGTGGACGGATTGAACTTTAGATTTAGAGGAAACTTTCCAAATGCTTTCGGTGCCAGTGCGGGTTCTGAATTTGACTGGGATGAATACAGAGTGATCTTAAATTACAACTTTTAATAAAGGAAAAGTATGACAAAAGAACAAGTACTAGCGATTAAAAATAATCCTAAATACCAAAAACTCGTGGGAACACGAAAGAAGTTTGCATGGACACTGACCATTATTATGTTGGTAGTCTATTATGCATTTATTATGCTTATCGCTTTTAGCCCTGAAACATTGGGTGCGAAGATCTCTCCAGATGCGATGATGACTGTGGGAATACCTGCAGGTGTTGCCATTCTTGTTTTTGCCTTTGCTATGACAGGGTTTTATGTAAAAAGAGCCAATGGTGAATTTGACGACCTGTTAAACGATCTAAAGAATGATTTAGAAAAAGGAGCCAACTAATGTTAGGTAAATATTTATCACTATTCATGCTGACAGCTACGACCTTCGCTTTTGCAGTAGGTGCTGACTTAGGTGAAGGTACCAAAGCAGAAGAGATCAACATTCCTGCTATTGTAATGTTCTTCATCTTTGTTGCGGCAACACTGGGTGTCACATACTGGGCTTCAAAAAAAACAAAATCTGCTAAAGATTTCTACACAGCAGGGGGAGGCATCACAGGAACACAAAATGGTATTGCCATTGCGGGTGACTATATGTCAGCGGCATCGTTTCTTGGTATTACAGGAATGGTGTACCTAAAAGGGTATGACGGACTTATCTTCTCTATTGGTTTCCTTGTAGGATGGCCGATCATTCTTTTTATGATCTCTGAACAGTTAAGAAACTTGGGTAAATATACCTTTGCTGATGTAACAGCATACAGACTCAAACAAAAACCTATCAGGATCCTTGCTGCGCTTGGTTCTTTGGCTGTTGTTCTTCTATACCTTATTGCACAAATGGTTGGTGCAGGTAAACTCATTGAGATACTCTTTGGACTTGACTATGAATTTGCCGTGGTACTTGTAGGTATCTTGATGATACTGTATGTTGTATTTGGGGGTATGCTTGCAACGACTTGGGTACAGATCATTAAAGCGGTACTGCTTCTTGTAGGTACCACGTTCATGGCGCTTATGGTCATGTCTAAATTTGGCTTCTCTTTAGATGCTCTTTTCACAAAAGCCACAGAGATCCACCCTAAAGGTGTATCGATCATGAGCCCTGGTGGACTTGTATCTGACCCGATCTCAGCGATCTCTCTTGGTATTGCCCTTATGTTCGGTACAGCAGGTCTTCCTCATATTCTTATGAGATTCTTTACTGTAGCTGATGCAAAAGAAGCCAGAAAATCTGTTTTTGTTGCTACAGGACTGATCGGGTATTTCTATGTACTTACTTTCATTATGGGATTCGGTGCCATTGTGCTTGTATTGGGTGCTGAAAATGGTTATTATTTAGCTGCTGACGGGGAAACACTTAAAGGTATGAACAACATGGCTGCAGTATGGCTTGCTCATGCAGTGGGTGGAGACTACTTCCTAGGATTCATTTCTGCAGTTGCTTTTGCTACCATCTTAGCCGTAGTTTCAGGACTTACACTCGCAGGGGCTTCAGCAGTCTCTCATGACTTGTATGCCAATGCATTTGCGACAAGTAAAGTAGATGAAGCCAAAGAGATGAAAGTATCTAGAATGGCAACCATTGCTATAGGGATCGCTGCGATCTTCTTTGGTATTGCCTTCGAAGAACAGAATATTGCCTTTGTTGTAGCACTTGCCTTTACTATTGCGGCATCTGCCAACTTCCCGGTATTGTTTATGTCTATCTTCTGGAAAAACCTGACCACAAGAGGGGCAGTGATCGGTGGCTACGTTGGTCTCATATCGGCGTTGGTACTTGTTATACTCGGACCAGTGGTTTGGACCTCTATTCTTGGCAATGCAGAAGCCATTGTCCCTTATAAATTCCCGGCGGTATTCTCAGTACCTATGGCATTTATGGCTATTTGGTTCTTCTCTATTACAGACAAGTCAGATGATGCAGCTAGATGTATCGAAGAATTTGATGCACAGGATATTCGTTGTCAAACGGGTATTGGTGCAGAAGGTGCTTCCGGACACTAGCATCTATAGCTTCAGAGCCTTTGGGCTCTGTTGAATGATTTGCCTACCTCAGTATGCTGATGTGCGCAAATCATTTAGAAGACAAAGGAGAATTTTGTGATAGCACTACTGGACAAACTCAAAGAACATTTACCCTTTTCACTTTTGAGCAGGGAGGAGCATTTTTCCATTGAGTCTTCTGCCCAAATTGCCTATTATCCTAAAGATACACGTCTCTTTACATCCGGTGAAAAACCCGAAAATCTCTACTATGTCATCAAAGGTTTGGTTGAATCCAAACAAGACAGCATACTCATAGACATGTACAATGAAGATGACACCTTCGCAGGTATTGAACTCATTGAAGATCAACCCTCAACATATGACTACGTGGTACAAGAAGAACTCATTTGCTATGAACTTCCCAAAGAGGTATTTTTAAAGCTTTGCGAAAGCAATCAGGCTTTTAAAGCTTACTTTTTCTCTTCACTGCTAGAACGTATAGAGATGATTAAAGAACGTAAAGAGTCTGGAAAAATGGCAGATATGATGGTGGCACGTGTCGATGCAACACTTCTCCATGACATTTGTATCGTTGAACACACGATGGATATTGTAGAAGCACTTGCAAAAATGGAAAAAGAAAAAGCCTCAGCACTACTTGTAAAAAA
>DQVY01000015.1 GCA_015661535.1 Sulfurovum sp.
TCTTATTCCCGTCTATCTCAAAATACCCACGCTCCTCACACAGTGCATAGTACTTGTCTTCTACTTCTTTTGGGTTGTATGTTGCTTTTTTTTCTGTAGTTTCGCTCATAGTATTGTCCTATGTATTATATATTGTCGCGATTATAGCGTAATGGTGCTTTTTATTTTATGGAAGCCAAAATAACACCTATCTGGTTCTCATATTGTACGTGCTAATGCATAACAATATGATAGATTAAACGTTCGTATGAAGTTGAGGCACATTAAAAATATTTTTAATGTGCTGCGGGTACTTTATCTTGGATATACGCTGGCATAAACTTCAGTAAAACAGCTCTGGCTTTTGACCAATATCCAGAAAGCATAAGAAGTGAAAACCCTATAAGTATACCTGTTAAGGCAAAACTGTTGTTCTCTATACCGTAGGTCTTAAAGAGTGTGTTAAGCGCATAGAGTACATAGACCAGAGATGAGACCATAAAGACACGTCTGTCTACGATGAGAGAAATGGCTGAGAGTACAATATAAAGAAGTATGATGATCATGATGGTGTTGTTGCCTGATTGTGCATCGAAGATACCCAAAAGGGAAAAGACAGGGTGTACGATGAGTGGTGCTGAAAGCAGATGAAGCCAAAAGGCTACATCAGCGTTACGTGTGATACGTTTGGTGTCTGAGGCATCCCAGTACATGGCAAATAAAAAGGTTATGAGACCAAGTGTCAAGACAACATATTGAATATACTCTACTATCTCCTCCGCTTTAAAGAGATAGAGAAACATAGAGATAAGAAAAACGACGAATCCTAACATGCCTGCAGCAATGGTAATAGGTACTGCAAAACGTTTCCAGTGTAAAAAAGCTGCGACAATAGCAAGGGCTGTAGAAAGCATGAGAGAAGTTTCTGTAATCTGTTCAAATACTCTTAATACCCCTAAAAATACACTGCTTACAAAAGTAACAAGTAACACAATAGCAGGTAAAGACATTTTACGTTTACGTACAAAAAATTCTGCAAGTCCCCATGAAATTCCTGCTATAACGATGGCAGAGAGCAGAGGGTTTATGTCATAGGTTACCCATGAAGCAGAGAGAAGCAAAAGAATGGAAGCGATGACCACAAAGATGTCATTAAAGCCGGAGATCAGTCTAAAGTTCTCTTCATCTACACTTGGGCTATGTTTCTCTTTTGCAATATAGTTACGAAACTTCTCTACTGAATCTTGTGTAAAAATACCTTCATTTACGGCATTTTTGAGGTCTTCATTTGTGTACATTTTTTTCCTTGTATTTTCATGTATTGGGTCTATTTAAAAAAGAGAGGAGCCCTTTTCTTCATGCCATTCGAGTACTTTTTTCCAAGCTTCTTTTGCATCATTCGCATAGGTGATTAGACCAAGGTCTTTTGCACTGATCATACCTTCTTCTTCTAAAAGGTCAAAATTAATTGCCTTTTCCCAATACGCCTTACCAATAAGTATTACCGGAATAAAGGCACTTTTATGTGTTTGCATGAGTGTAAGGATCTCAAAAAGTTCATCAAGTGTACCAAAACCGCCGGGAAAGACAACCAGGGCTTTTGCCCGTTGAATAAAATGGAGTTTACGTATGGCAAAGTAGCGAAACTGGAAACAGAGTTCAGGGCTAATGTAGGGATTTGGGAATTGCTCACGGGGAAGTTCAATGTTCAGGCCAATGGATTTTGCACCTACATCTTTTGCTCCACGATTGGCAGCCGCCATAATGCCCGGACCTCCACCAGTCATAAGAGTGACATGACAATCTTCAGGGGCTTTACCGCTTTTTCCGACCAATTGTCCAAAGATGCGGGCTTCTTTATAGTATGGATCTTTCTCTGTAGTGCGGGCACTCCCAAATACAACGATAGTATGATGAATGCCTTCTTCTTTCATCTTTACTTCAGCTTTTAGGTAGTCAAGTTGCAGTCTTATACCTCTTGCAGCATCTGAATTAAGAAAGTCATTGTCCTCTTCTGCAACCTTGTAAGAAGGACAACATAGTATCTCTTCAATTTGTTTTAATTCTTCTGAATCTTTTTGCATCATATACCTTTGTTGTAATTATACATATTTTTTAGGTGAATTGCTTTGTATCCTTTTCATGCTATAATTTTTAAACTATAGTTTAAAAGGTAAAGCATGAAAAATATAGCCATACTCTGTTCAGGTGGTGATGTCTCAGGTATGAATGCCGCATTGAAGCGTTTTGTTGAGTACAGCCTTACAAAAGGACTCACACCATATTTTGTACATAATGGTTTTGAAGGTTTAATAGACAATAACATTTATCGTACCGGCTATAGGGATGTTGCCGGTATCATCTCACGTGGCGGTACAAAAATAAAGACTTCACGCTCTCAGCGTTTTTTAGAACAATCGTATAGAAAAAAGGCACTTGATAATCTAAGATCACACAATATAGATCACTTGATCATTTTAGGCGGAGACGGATCTTTTAAAGGCATGCAAAAGCTTAGTGATGAAAGTACAGACATCACTTTTGCCGGTATACCTTCAACGATCGATAATGACATTGCCGGTACAGAGTACTGTTTAGGTGTGGATACCTCACTTAATGTCATTAAATGTGCCATAGACTCCATACATGATACTGCAGCTTCTTTTAACAGGGCTTTTGTGATAGAAACGATGGGTAGGGAGTGTGGGTATTTGGCGCTTGTATCAGCACTTACTTCCGGAGCAGAGATGTGTCTTATACCTGAGATACCTTATGACCTGGATAACTATAAAAAACGTTTTAAAAAGGAAATAGAAGAGGGAAGAGCGTATTTTATAGCGCTGGTTTCTGAAGCTTTAGGTAATACAGAAGAGATCGCCCAATGGTTTCAAGAAGAAGTGGGTGTGGACTCACGTATGATGGTACTGGGACATATGCAAAGAGGAGGGAACCCTACGGTCTATGACAGGTTGATGGCCTATCATTTTGTGACCCATGCGATAGATGGATTAATGGAGGGGCATCAGTGTTCTGTCGTGTGCTACAAAGCGTGTGGGTTTAGCCACAAAAATATTGAAGAGGTGGCTTTTAAAAAGTATCATATCAACGAAGGCTTGCTTAAACTTGGCAGGGAGTATGCACGTTCATCATAGATCAACAAGCAGCAGGGATCTTATATGCTGCAAGCTCCTTACCCGTGAGATCTATAACATGTACTGCACAGGCAAGACAGGGATCAAAAGAGTGTAGTACCTTTAACACTTCCAGGGGTTGGGCCGGATCATGGAGTTTGATGCCTATAAGTGCTTCCTCGTAAGGCCCTTTTTGATCTTTACTGTCTTTAGGGGAAGCATTCCATGTGGTGGGTGCTATGACCTGATAGTTTTTTATCTTTCCCTCTTCAATATTAATAAAATGAGACAAAACGCCTCGGGGAACTTCCAAAAATATTTTGCCTTTTGCCTCTTTTTCTAAAGATCCAAAAGCATATTTTGTCCATGTCTGAGTATCGTAATATTTGATATTTTCTACCAGTTGGTTGATAAATTTGAAGATGTATTCTGAGATATAGGCACTCTCTATGGCTCTTGCTACATTTCTTCCTACGCTTGAAGAGAGGTCTAAGAGCTCCAGGTCAGTAAATTCTAAAAACTCGTCTACAAAGGATTTAATGTATTTATTGCCCCTTTTGTAAGAGACCAATACTCTTGCAAGTGGTCCGCACTCCATTGGTTTTCCGTCATAGCGTGGTGCTTTGACCCAGGAATATTTGTCATTTTCATGCGCCGTTTTGAGTGTGCCGTCTTCATTGAGGTCAGTGTAGTAGGGCGCATCATCTTTGTACCA
>DQVY01000276.1 GCA_015661535.1 Sulfurovum sp.
GAAGCAGTCACGGTTAAAAATGCCTTCCATACACCGTATGGGCCTGAATTTAAAAGAACCAGAGCAGCTTGGGAAGCACACAAACCAAAAGTACTTGCTGATGCAGCAAAAATTGCAGCAGACATGAAAAACAAAGATGTAAAAGAAGCAGTTGCGAATGGTCAAGTACCTGAGATCGTAGCACTTATTGCGTATCTTAACAGTTTAAAGTAGTAGTACATAATGGATATGGATCTTAGAAATTTACAAGGATACGCGAGTTTTGCGATGACTGTATTTTTGGTAATAATGCTGTATGGATATATTATACATTTATACAGATCTGAGAAAAAAGGTGAGCGAGATTATGAAAAATACGGGAAGATCGCACTGGATGACGAAGTCACCAGTACACCCGTAGAAGATAAACCCGCATCAGAAAGAGAATACAAGGAGGATAAATAATGAATGCATTAATGATAAAAGCATTGGCATTTGCAGCAATACTTGTTATCGCAACGATTGCAGTGGTCACGAGTTTAGATATTGATATTATGGGTGATTCAGTCAATGCGATCACTATGGGTGGTGCTATTGCTATTGCTGTGATCACAGCAGCTGTTTCGGTGAAGTATATTAACCAGATGAAAACAGATACGGCAAGCGGTGAACTTTTAGAGGACAATTGGGACGGGATCGGTGAGTATCAGAATGAGTTACCGTCAGGTTGGGCTTATAGCTTTTTAGCTGTATTTATGTGGTCCATGTGGTATGGTTTTGCAGGGTATCCTATTAATGCCTACAGCCAAATTGGTGAGTATAATGAGGAAGTTTTAGCCTATAATGCCAAGTTTGAAGCAATGCATAAAGATGCAGATGCTCCAACACTCAAAGAGATGGGAGAGTCTATCTATTTAGTGCAGTGTGCACAGTGTCATGGGAATATTGGAGACGGGCTTGATGGAAGAGCACAAGACTTTACAAAAAACCGTACACAGGCAGAAGTTTTAGACATTATTAATAATGGCCAAAATGCATTGCTTGCTTTCCCTGGCGGTATGCCGGCAGGTATGGCTTCAGGTGCAGATGCTGAAGCGATTGCTGCCTATGTAGCAGGTGGTTTCCAAGGGGATGCCCCTGCAGCATTTGCAGCATGTACGGCATGTCACGGTGCCAATGGTGAAGGTGTAGCGATGGTAGGACCAAAAATTAATGGTTTTGACGTGAGCAATACACTTGCAAAAGGTAAAAAAGGTAAGATCGGTAGAATGCCGGCATTTAATACACTAATTACCCCTGTACAAGAAAAAGCATTGACTGTATATATTCAGTCATTGGCAAACTAAGGAGCTGAGATGGCAGAAAATACAAAAAGATCTGTATTCGGATTTCATGGAGTTTTTGGAATTTTAATTTCAATTGTAGGCTTACTTGCTATTCTCGTAACATTAATGCTCCTGGCTATTGTTGCGCAGAGACATGCAGTTGAGAGTCCTTATGACCCTACGGTTATTAGAGATGTCAATAATCTTAAGATGAACTCTTTAGAGAACTGGGACTACTCATTTCAAGCACCAAAAAAGGATAAATAATGATTAAATATATGGATAAAGTACTTTTTGCATGTATGGCATTTGCTGCAGTGGCAGCACTCTATTTGTCATTTACAAGCAGTACAAGCCTTTTATACGTAGGTTAATATGAATAAAGCAAAGTTACAGGCAAGCCCTTTTAAAGGGCTTTTTGCCATGCTTGCTTTATGTATGCTGCCACTTCTACTAAACGCAACACAATCTTCCACGAAATTACTTAGAAATGACCTTTTAAAACTCGAAGCTGTAGCACTCATCAATGAAATGGGTGAAGAACTTCAAAGTAAAACAGGGGTACATGCCTATGTCATTGCAACCAATGAGCATTTCCCGGAGAGATTTAATTTGGTAGAGTACAGTAAACAGTATGAAGCAAAGTTAAGTAAACCGTATGTATTGTTTATCTTTGCTCCTTATGCAACGATAACAGAAAGATCAGAAGCACGCGGGAGGGTAGGGATAATCCCTTCTTCTCCAAGTGTTCGTGCTATGTATGACTATGATGATGTACGTGATGCGGGCATTAACATTGTAGCTATTAAAGACAGCAACACGAATGAAGACAAGTACAATATAGGTGTATTACAGGCCTATTCAGTACTTGCAGACAATATCGCTGCTTCTAAAGGTGTGACATTGGAAAAAACGATTCCAGATGAGATGGGTACTATGGTGATGATACTCAGAATACTTGTCTATACCGGTACGGCTGTATTACTTTGGATCTTTGTATTTAGATCATTATGGATAAGGATGAGAGATGGAAAAAAATAACAAAAAAACCTATTGGCCGCATATGATACTGGGCTTTTTGGCTGTGGGATTGACCTTGAGTTATTGGACTGTCAAGTCAGCATCTTCTTTGCCGGTACAGGAGTCCAATCAGTATATGATGAAGTATCAAATGGCAGATATTACGATGAATGATATTTTAAAGGGTAAACAGGCATTTGATGCAGCGTATACCATAGCCATACAGGATGTTGAAACCATGGTCATGACAGACAATGTTAACAGTAAACGTCCCCAACCTGATGTGGTCAAACTTCATAAGGGTATCAACCATTTTTCTTACCTTGTGACAAAAAAAGACGGTACAGTGGTGAAAAATGCAAACGTGAGTTTTCTGCTTACCCAGCCACATTCAAGAAAGCATGATATGTTTATAGAGAAAGTAGCATTTCAAGAAGGAAAATATACCACAGGAGATGTTAACATTGAAGATCCAGGCAGATATACACTTCAGTTAAAAGTGGCACTTCCGGAGGGTACAGGCTACAGCAGCATCGCTGCTTATCTGAAACCTTAAAGACTTTCTTAGATCGTCATAGAAAATATCTTCCCTTCAGGCTGGTTCTCTGCCAGTCTTAGATCAAAAGCCATACAGACATTTCGCACAAACATACGTGCAGACTCTTTGACGACAAGTCTGTGCTCATAGATCTCTATGAGGTCATCTTCTTCCATCTCTGCAAGACGTTTCAGTATTTCAGGCAGTGCATCCAGTTTCATCTCTTCTTCTTCCCATGAGGTCTCAAGGTTACACATGAGATTTAAGATGTGCTGACGTACTATAAGGTCTTCCTCTGTCAGCAGGTGCCCTCTAAAGACGGGGAGTTTACCTTCATTGACCCTGTTTATATAGTCTTCCACACGTTTTTCATTTTGTGCAAAAGAGTACCAGGAGTCGGAGATGGAAGACATCCCCAGTCCTATCATCAGTTTGGTTTTTCCTGCGGTATATCCCATGAAGTTTCTATGCAGGGTTTTGTTCTTCATTGCTTTGTAGAGTGAGTCTTCAGGTAAAGAGAAGTGGTCCATGCCGATCTCTTCATAACCGGCATCAAAAAAGAGTTGTTTCCCCAGTTCGTAAAGTGCTCTTTTTTCAGAATCTTGAGGCAGGTCATTTTCATCAAAGCCTCTCTGTCCCACCCCTTTGATCCAAGGTACATGGGCATATGAGTAGTAGGCGATACGGTCAGGTCTGAGGGCTACGGTTTTGGCTATGGTTGCTTCAATGCTCTCTTTTGTCTGGTGAGGCAGTCCAAAGATAATATCATGTGAGATAGAATTAAAGCCTATATGTCTAGACTGTGTATTGATCTTCTGTACCGTTTCATAGGTCTGTATACGATTAATGGCTTTTTGTACTTTAGGGTCATAGTCCTGTATACCAAAAGAGGTACGGTTGAAGCCTAAGTCAAAGAGTGTTTGCAGTTGTTCTTCTGTGGTTTCGTTGGGGTGTGCTTCAAAAGAAAAGTCATACTTTTCATGACGTGTAGCATTTTTCAGTATACCGTCTATCATTCTTTTGAGATTGGCTGAAGAGAAAAATGTAGGTGTGCCTCCCCCAAGATGTATCTCTTTTATAA
>DQVY01000044.1 GCA_015661535.1 Sulfurovum sp.
ACTTTTTCTGAAGTCTCGTCCCCTGAAGAGACCGTCAGTATCTCCTCTTTGTTCTCATGTAGCATGGAAAGGTAGGCAACGGCTGTATTGTAGACAGAGTTTTGGAAATGGGTGGGGCTGATACCCTCTCTGTCCTGTATGGCATGTAAAATGTTCGCTGTAGCAGGGAGTTCTCCAAAACTGCTGCCGTAAATGATCTTCCCCTGGGAGAAGGAGACTTGGTCCGCAAGATAGATGGCCATTTTGGCTGCACGCGTTAACCTTCGTCTTGTCACCATTTTGGGTACGAGATTTTTGGTATGCAGCTCTTCTATCTCCTTCTTGGCATAAATAGAGGAAGCCGAGAGAATTTCTAACCTTATATTCATTCTAGAGCTCCAAAGATAAGAGAACAGTTATTGCCGCCAAAGGCAAAAGAGTTACTTAGCACATAAGAAACAGAGCTTCTCTTGCTTTCACTAATCAAGGAAATATGTTTGTTCTCTGCCTCTTCTAAAAACGTATTTTGAGGCAAAATACCTTTGGTTAGGACCAAAGAAGAGATGATGGCTTCCAGTGCTCCTGCCGCACCAAGGGTATGTCCCGTAATGGCTTTGGTTGAACTCACAGGACAGTGCGCTCCAAAAAGGCTGGCAATGGCATAGGCTTCTGCCTTGTCGTTGGCAATGGTACCGGTGCCATGGGCATTAATGTAGCCAATATCTTTGGCATCCAAGTTTGCAGACTGTAATGCGGAAGAGATGGCAGCAATGGCACCTAAGCCTTCAGGATGCGGATGGGTCATATGATATGCATCTGAAGAGTAGCCCACACCTTTGATCTCTACACAATTTTGCTGAGGTTCTGTCTCTATCAAAAGATAGGCAATGGCTTCTGCCACATTCATACCGTCTCTGCTTATGTCAAAAGGTTTACATGGTGCAGAGGAGAGAACACCTAAAGAGAGAAAACCTCCAATGGTAGTGTGGGTCAAAGTGTCTGCCCCAACGACCAATGCCCGTTTGTAAAGACCTTTTGAGAGTACTTCGTAGGCATATCCTATGGCATTGGCACTGGAAGTACAGGCGGTAGAGAAGGAGATGTCATCATAGAAGTCAAAATGTTGTTTAAGAATATAGGCTATGGTATGAATATTATGAAGATCAGGATCTATCTTTGTATAGTTTTTATCTGCGAAAAAGCGCTTTTCTGTCTCTGCCATGCCGCCGACAGAAGAACCGACGATAAGCAAAGTGTCGCTAAAGTCATCCAGTTGACGCAGGCCTAAAATATGTTGACATTGTGAAATTAAAGCTTCATGAAAAGTATGGTTCTGTGTAAATTTTCCAATGGCAGGTGTTGCAGAGCTAAAGTAGTTTGTATCTTTCACGATACCTGTTACGCCATTGATAACATTGTCAAAGAGTATTTGGTTATTCTCTCCTGCACAGGAGAGAGAAGTACTTGCGGTAAGGTAAACCCTATTTTTTGTTGTCATTAATATAGGCTAAAAGGTTCTTTACTGAAGCAAATATCGTTTCATACAGCGTTGAATCAGTAATTTTAACCCCATACTCTTTCTCGATGGCAAGCACAAGTTCTATGGAGTCTACTGAGTCTAAACCTAAACCATCATCTCCAAAAAGAGGGGCATCGTTCTCAATGTCATCAGGTGTCATATCTTCTAAGTTTAATGCATCGATCAATACTTGTTTAAAACTTTCACTGCTTATCATTGAGGTAGGGCCTTTATTGTCAGATTATTAGATGTATTTTACACTATATTGGCTTATAAAGAGCACCTCTAATAACCCTAGTTACCCACAACATCATTAGCTTTGCAAACGCGATTTTGCACAAAATATTTAAGGCGTCTTAGCTATGGCTAGGACTTATAAATCTTTTGCACAACCTTACATTTGTAAAACCCATTGTGGGTGACTAGTGTTATTAGAGGTGCCCTAAAGCGAGTGGCAAGCATTGAAATTACAGGGTTAAAATCTATACCCAAAATAGGTGAATAAAAAACCTGTGGTATCCAAGTCTTTATATTTAAAACCAGGTACATACACAAAATTTACAGAAAAATCTTTATAGTAAAAATTCAGGGTTGGGCCAACACCCCCGGTGAATCCATATTCGCCGCCATTTCTATTGAGATCCTCATCGGTATAGATCTTTTTAACACCTACAAAACCACTGATCCCTACGGAGGTATCGATGAATGCTGTATGAAACCTGTAGGCATGTCCAAAACCAACAGCCAGCTGAGGATTTTTAAAAGAGTCATTGAAAAGCAGGGCATTTGTTGCGAAGTAGAGGGAGTTGTACTTTTCAAAAAAAGTATATTCGTACCCTGCACCATAGTTAAAGGCATTATATTTTTCACCAAAACGGTCATTGTCGTGTTCATGAATGGTAAAACCGGTGAGCAAAACACGTTGTTCATCGGCAAATATGGCAAAAGGTAGTAAAAATAAAAGTAGATACTTGATCATTTGATGGCTTCCTAGTAAATAACAGTGATTATATTGAGAAATAGATAATAGGCTACTTGTTCGCATGTGTGAAGATAAAACCTTGTTTTTGATATAATTGAAAATATGGAAGATGAATGAGGGTCTATTGAATTTAAATAAACTACAGTATGCGGTATATGGCTTTGCTCTGACGCAAAAGTATGCCCTGAAATTGGCAAAGACTTCAGACCCCTTGGTCAAAAAAAACCTTCGTCTTGAATTCACCCAAACTTTATTTTCTACACTCAATATTCACGTGAAGATCGAAAACAATGAAAATATACCTACAGAGGGACAATACCTGATATGTAGTAATCACAGAAGTATCTTAGACCCTTTAGCGATTGACATGGTGCTGGAAAAGAGTGATATATTTGCCTTATGGGTAGCAAAAAAAGAGTTGTACAATAATATTCTTTTGGGGAAAGCGGTAAGAAGTGGAGGGTGTATTCAGCTTGACAGAGGGGAACGCGACACAAAAACATTTTTATCTGATATAAAAAAAGGTTTGGCAGAAGGTTCTTCTGTTGCTATATTTCCTGAGGGAACACGTAACAAAACAAAACAGAGACTACTCTCCTTTAAAAAAGGCTTTGCTATTATAGCAAGAAGAAACAGACTGCCTATTTTGCCTGTCTACATTAAAAGCAATGCAAGTGAAGTGTTACATGCATCCTTGCTGGACAACAGTATTCCTCATGAACTTACGGTTGTCATTGGAGAGACTATCGAGCATACAAACAAAAATGATTTGGAAGAACTCTACAGGCGCATGTTCGGACTGGAAGAGAGTTCAGTTTTTTAAGAGCGCATATATGGCGTCAATAGATGCTTCAGGAGAGTGTACAAACATATTTTTCTCATCCCACACATAGCCACTGAGGACGGAGACAATTTTTTGTTCTATTTTTTCTACTGTCTCTTTTTTGCTAAACAAAATACTTTGTAAACGTCCATCATACCACGCTTCTACATAGGCTTTAAACACATTGACACCTACCATCATATAGTCTTCATATTCAACCTGCCAGTCAATGCGCTTTCCCTGAAATTCCCGGATGATTAAGTCTGCTGCTTTTGATCCTGATTCCAATGCCAGGGTTACCCCTGAAGAGAAGACGGGGTCAAGGAATTCTGTGGCATTTCCTACCATCACAAATTTTTCTCCAAACATGTTTTTTACTTTTGAAGAGTAACCCCCTATATATCCTACAGTATTGATTTTCTGTGCTTCTGCATAACGTTCTTTTGCATGTGTATTGTTACGAATGGTATGGTCAAAAAAATCTTCCAAAGGGAGAGAAAATGACTCAAAGTAGGTATCCGAACTGACAATACCTACTGAAGTAACGCTGTCGCTTAAAGGTATATTCCATATCCAGGCATCATTGTCTCCTACTACATAGACATAAATGTAGCCTTCTGGTTGATCTGGGGTTCTTTTGTCATGTTCCATACGACAAAATATGGCATTTCTGGGAGCCAAAGATGAAGGAAGTTCCAAATTTAACAACCTGGGAAGTACCCTTCCGTAGCCGGAAGCGTCGATCACTTTTTTTGCCCGATACACTGTCATTTCTTGTGCTTTGTTCCGTACTTCTATGGTATTCTCTTTGGGATCATAGGCCGTCACTTCTGCTTCCATTATGACATTTGCCCCCAGTTTTTCAGCCTCTTTCAGAAGAAGATGGTCAAACGTTTCTCTTCTTACCTGAAAAGAACTGTTGTGTTTCTGTCCCAAATTGTCTTTAAAATCTACTATTTTGAGTGCATTGTCTTCATTCCTAAAGGCAACACCTCCTTTAAATTTAAAACCTGCCGCTGCAATAACATCCAGCAAGCCGGCTTCTTCAAGAAGTTGATTGCAGCGTGGTAAAAGCGATTCCCCTATCACAAAACGAGGGAAAGAGATTTTTTCTATAAGGGTAACAGAATGTCCGGCTTTTAAGAGTTTCACCGCAGCAATGGAACCTGCCGGGCCGCCGCCTATAATTAAAACATCGCAATTTTGTATCATTCTTTTACCTCATAATGTAATTTCAGTCCCATATCTGTCATCACAAACCCTGAAATAACAATTTTCCTCTCATGGACCAAATGATGGTGGGCTTTACATAAAGGTATGAGGTTGTATTTATGGTTTTTGTGGAAGTGGTCTATGTTCCCTGCCTCATCTGCTTTATGTTGTTCTGTGATATGATGTACATCTTCGACATTCTCTTCACAAAGTGCACATTTACCGAGGTAGAGATCTTTGTTGTATTTGGAGCTTTTCTGTCTGCGTAGTTTTTTCATCTCTGAGCCACCATGACTCAGATTTTCACGTATGGTCTGTGCCATCTGCAAAAATTCTTTGTCCATGTGCAGAGACTTCGCAAACTCTAAACCGTAAAGGCTGTCCCCCATACCCAGTTGCAAGACACGGTTGTAGACCAGGGTGTCATTATTTTCATCATATTTGATACCTAGGTGCAAAAAGATGAGATGCTTGAGGTTTTGTAGCTGAGGAATGTTACCGAGTTGGTGTAAATGGGTGGCAAAGATAAAGGTAGACTTGAGCGACATGAGTTTTAAGATGGCAGAAGAGACTATGGCAAGGGCAGATTCTGTTTCTGTGCCTTGGCTGATCTCATCTCCAAGTACCAGTGAATGTGCATCTGCTCTGTTGAAAATATTTTTTAGTTCCATCATCTCAACCGCAAAGGTTGACAAGCCTTTATAAAGGTTGTCTTGAGAGACAATACGTGTAAAGAGTTTGTCATACAGGGAAAAACGGAGCTCTACAGCCGGCACAAAAAACCCCGCTTGGGCAAGAACCACAGAAAGACCAATGCTTTTCATAAGAGATGATTTTCCTGAAGAGTTAATACCGTACAGCAAGACACCCAAAATATCTTCATTGTCAGAAGCGTTGAGGGTAATGTGGTTGTGTTTGGTGGCATTGTTTGTGCCTAAAAAAACATCGTTAGGTACGTAGATACCTCTTTCGTCGTTAGACTCGATGATCGGGTGACGTAAGCCTACTGCTTCATAAAAAGAACCCTCACTCTCTGTCTCTATCAGCGGACGGGCAAGGTTCATGCTTTTGGTACATTTTGCATTGGAGATAGCCACATCAATGTTGGCAATAAAGACAATGAGTTTGTCAAGCAAAAGTGAAAACCTGTTTTCAAGTAGATCAAGACTCTCAATGTAACGTTGTTTAACCAAAGAGACCAATTTGACTTGAGAACTTTCATAGTTTCGGGTGATCTTTTCAAAAAGAGGGGCTTGTACTTTTACAGCATTCTTGAGGTACTTGTAGTGGAAGTCTTTAAAGAAGTGATGCTCATTGTCAATGGTGACAAAAGAGTCTTTCAGTGCTTGTTCTATGAGGGCAAAACGGTTCTTGGTAAGGTTGAGGTAGTAGCCCTCACTCTCTAAGTACGCAACCGTAGCGTATTTGGTACTGCCTGTAAAGAGTTTGTCTTGAGAAAACAGTTTTTCGACATGGGCAGCGACATCGTCCATCTTTTCCACTTCTTTCTCCTGTTTTTTGACAATGCTGTCAATAGCAGGGTAGACACCATCTTTAAAAAGGTTGTCATTGATCTGCTCTATGCGGAAACGTGCACAAATATCGAGTTCAAAAGTCTCTTCTAGGACGCTAAACATCTCTTTCGTCTCATCGTACAAACATGCTTCTACTTCTAAACCATGGCCTTTTGCATCACTAAGCAGACTTAAAATAGCTTCTAGTGACATAGCAATATACGTAAGTTCTACAGGGTGCAGTTTACGAAGTTTAATACGTCTGGTGATACGTTCTAAATCATAGATCTGTTTTAAGTGTGTCTCAAAAGAGTTGATGTTGGGCAAAAGACGTTCGCTTAGATCATAACGTTTTTCAAGTAATGCTTTGTCACAAATAGGGTTTAAAAGACGCTCTTTCAGCAGACGTTTCCCAAAGGCAGTTGAGGTTTTGTCTATAAGGTCAAGCAGGGTGATGTCTGAGGGATCACGAGATATGACGGAGAGCTGCTCCATGGCATTGTTACCAATATACATATAGCGGTTATTCCCCAGAAACTGCGGTTTGTTCATTTTTTCTATAATACTCTCATCATGTTCAATGATAAAGTCTATGAGTACAGTCAAAGACTCTGTGGTATAAGGGTGTCGTTCCAAGTCCAAAAATTCAATGGCAGAGAGAAAAGAGTTTATGTCAAAGACACGTACAAAGAGTTCATTTTGAAAGGAAATTTTAAACCGTTTGGTATTGAGTGAATAGTGTAACGATTCAAGCTCCAGGTAGTGAATGAGCCACTCTTTGTCAATCTCTTTGCTGTCAAGGGTAATGATGACTTCTGACGTAGCATAGGTTTGCAGCAGATTAAATGCCTCATCCAAAGCATAGGTTTTGTCGTCTCTTGTGGAGTGAATTTCGTTACAGATGGTTTTGCCCGTACTGACATCAATGGCAGCATACCCTACAGAGTAGATACCTGCATTTTCATCGATGAGCAGGGAAACAATGTTGTTTTCTGTAGGTTCATTGAGGTACTCAAAGTTGGTACCCGGAGAGATAATGTTGGAGACATAGCGTTTGATGTTTGGCATCTCTCCTTTTTGTTTTACCACCACAATCGTATATTTTTTGGTATCGATAAGTCTTGCAAGGTAACGGTCTAGTGAAACGGCAGGTACACCGGCCAAGAGAGGGTTGGAGACAGAGTTTTCTAAAATAGCTTTACTTTTGCGTGTGAGTTGGATGTTGAGGAGTTCGGCGATCTCTTTTGCTTTCCCTACTTTTATCTCATCATTGTTCACTTCATAGACCTCAAAAAAAGTCCCTATCTCCATGAGTACCAGGGCATCTTTCCCATACTTCTCTTCAAAATGAAGCTGCAGATCAAAGTAGACTTCCGTGAGAAGTTTCTTTTTTTGAGAAAGTATTTCGGTGATCTTATCCACTGATGAGCCTCGTAGTTTAGTAGCAAATATTTTATCATAATTGGGGTTAGAGTTATGACAGAAATTTACATTATAAGTTCTTCAGATAATTTGGGTATAATATCGTCCCATTTTAGACCAATGAACAGAATTTGTTTTGCGGTGTAGAAAATTCTATCAGGGAGAAGCATATGCCAAAAATGAAAAGTGTAAAAGGCGCTGTAAAGCGTTTTAAAGTTAAAAAAAGCGGCAAAATCAAAAGAGGAACTGCGTACAGATCTCACATCCTTACTAAAGTTGATGGTAAACATCACAGAAGTATGAGAAGTTCTAAGCACGTTGACCCAGTTGATGCGAAAAACATTAAAGAGATGATCAACTAGTTTCTCTAGTAGATACATTTTGCAAAGCAGTTAACCCCCGATCAGGGGCAAGTTCAAACAGAGAGAATGTTTGACACCGATTCTTAAACAGATAAGGTAAAGGAAAACCATGAGAGTAAAAACAGGTGTTGTAAGAACACGAAGACATAAAAGACTATTAAAACAAGCAAGAGGGTTCTATTCTGGTAGAAGAAAACACTTCAGAAAAGCCAAAGAACAACTCGAGCGTTCATTAGTATATGCTTATAGAGATAGAAGACAAAAGAAAAGAGATTTCAGAAGATTATGGATCGTTCGTATCAATGCGGCGACTAGATTGAACGGAATGAACTATTCTACATTTATGCATGGTTTAAAACTTGCAAATATTGAACTTGACAGAAAAATTCTTGCTGATATGGCGATGAATGCTCCTGAATCTTTCACAAAAGTAGCAGATGCTTCAAAAGCAGCACTTGCTAAATAATTCTGGCACTAAATGCCGACATCTTTTTTGCTAAAGCAAAAAAAGATGTTAACTATTTCTTGAGGAGTTTCGGCTCCTCAGACTTCTTTATTTATTTTCCTGTAAATTCCATTTAAAAACTTCCCATTATAAGATAACTGTGGCGTTGTTTCTCTCTGTTACTTTTTTCTTTTTTGTCGTGCAACAAAAGAGAAAAGAGTAAGCAAAAAAGAAAAAAGTGCAACCACTGTCGCGACTGCAAATTTCCTTGATATAGCGAGTATAATTGTGTCAAAATTCTTAATTCTAAAGAGGCTAGCCTCGCTGTGTTTCTCCGGCAAAGCCAATTATCCCTGGTCGTAAATTACATACATGTTCAAATCCCATGCCTTTCATGGCGTGTTGTACTTGGTAGCTCCTGCTTCCTGAGTGACAGTAAACAATGATGTTCTCAGACTTTTTACCGGCAAGTTCTTCTTCTACTTTGGCATAAAACTGTGAAGTGGGTACAAGGGTGTCTGTGCCTACAATATGTCCCATTTGATACTCCATATGCTCTCTGGTATCAACCAGGGTAAAGTCTATCATACCTAGCTCTCTGGCTTCCAGGAGTGCTTCTAGTTCGTCACCGTCAAGCTGTTCCTCTTTAAGTAAGGTTTCTGCCTGTTCTTTGCTGAGTCCCTTTGAATGTGTGTGTACTGCCTCTTCTATCTCGTCATGCTTGGCTTGTGCTTCTGCATATTCAGGGGTACAAAATATCCCACAGTGACAAAGGCCATCTTCGGGGATCTCTTTTTCTATCGCAGGTTTACATGGGCAGATACGGTTGTCTGCAGCTTTTTGTTCCTCTTTGGTTTCACCAATAACCATAAAACAGGGACAGTAACGTTTTCCGTAAATGAGCTTATTTCTGGCAAGACCCATGGTCACACCTTCATTCACCTCTTCATTGGGGTTCGGTACCCATCCGAACTGAGTATACACTTTGTCTACAAAGGCAGAGGTTTTTTCCATCTCAGCCTGAAATTCGTCTGAGTTCATATCTATCTGTTGCATTGTATTCCTTTACTTGCTGTTGTTGTTTTCGTTCTGGTCGCTTTGCGATACTTTATCAAACTCATCTACAAAAACCTGTATTTTTTTGCCCCACGCTTCAAGCATATCCTGTGTTTTGTTAAGGTCTATATTGATATGTTCTTTATTTATCTCGACACCTGCTTCTTTGGCATCCACAATACCTTTTTCCAGATCATCAGAGATCTTTTTCATATGCATTTCGAGTTTTTTACTCAAATCATTTAAAAATGTTTTGGTTTTATTGGTATCAATGGTGATGCTGCTTTCCTCGACATGCACGCCCATCTGATTTAAAGGTACATTTTTGGGGTCAAATGAGGGTTTGGCCTCTGCCGTTTTTTGTGTCTGTAGTTTTTTCTCTTCCTCTGCCTCTTGCTTCTTCTTTGTCTCAAACTCAGCAAGTACTTCAGCCCGCACCTGTTTTGCTATTTGTGCATCATGTTTGGCTTGTGCTTCTTCAGTATTTTTTTTATCTTGGCAGCCGTTTAAAGAAAATAATAGTGTGAGTGCAATGAGTAGGTAGCGCATAAGTATCCTTTAAAAATCAATAGATATATTATACAATGATTTCTAAAAGAGAGGGTAAACATCCACCCTTAAAGGGTGGAGAAGAGAAATAATAGGTATCTATGAGTAGATTACCCACATTTCCCTTGACCGCATTTCCCTTTTTTAGGGGATTCTTTTTTACTGCCGTTGCATTTTCCCTCAGGCGTTTTTTTCTCCATATCTTTTTTGTTCGCACCTGCACATTTCCCTGCTTGGCACTTCATCTCTTTTTTCTCAGCTTTTCCGCATTTTCCTGATTCACATTTCATATCTGCAGCGCTGCTCAGTGTTAGTGTCAGTGCAATGGCACCAAGTAGTATGAGTAATTTTTTCATGGTATATCCTTTGTTTATTGTTCTTCGCCAAAAAGTAGATGGTCTAAAGAAAATTTTCCGGCTCCAAACGAAGCAAAGAGGGCTAAAAACAACATATAGTAGAGGGGAATCTCAAAACCATTGTCTCCCGCAGAAAAGCCATGACTTAAATGCACTGTGGCAATGGCAACGATCATAATGATGATGAGGGGTATGGAGATCAGTCTCGTAAAGAGTCCTAATGTCAATAATACTACGCCTAAAATTTCTGTACTGGCGGCCATATAGGCATTGAGTGTAGGGAAAGGAATTCCCATGGACCCAAACCATCCGGCCACACTGGCTATATCAGACCACTTTTGCATTGCAGGGTCATAAAAACCATAGGCAACAGCAAAACGGGCCAAGAGCAAAGAGAAACTTTGCCCATAACTGAGTATATTTTTTGTTAGAGGATATATTGACATGTGATTTCCTTCATTCACTTTTATGGGCACCTCTAATAATAGGTGATACTCACAACATTACCTATTATTAGAGGTGCCCTTATATGTTGTAACAGGGGAAGTATAGTATGAAGGTTGTGTAATGTATGTGTATCAGAGTTGGCGTTATTTTTTATCTATATTTGCAGCACATTTTCCTGCACCACATTTACCAGTTTCACATTTCATCTCTGGTGCAGTTGCATTTTTTTGCCCATAAATATCTTCTTTGGTCTGAAATGCACCTTGTGCATCCAGTACATAATATCCGGCAATGGCCAGGGCAAGAAGAATGAAGAGAAGAATAAGTATTTTTTTTAGCATGGTTGGCCTTTGATGGGGAAATATATGGAAGAATTATAACATAAGGAGACTTCTAGATCTACTACACTATAAGGGATTATATGGTACATAGGGAGGAAGTTGTATATTCCCTCCAAGTATCTTCATCATCTTAAAGAGCAATATACTTATTCACAGTTCATGCCTGTTCTGTCAAGTTTTGGTTCACCGTTCCCGCAACCACTCAAAAAAGCCAATGCCAAACCTAACAATAAGACAGCTATTAATTTTTGCATGTTATCCTCCTTATGGATTATTAAATCATATTAAGTATAATAGGCCAAGTGTTGTGTAAAGAGTGTGTACCAGGGGTGGGGTACACTTAAAGTACACATAAGTCTACTATGATGCCAGAGATCAGATAGAACTACTTTTGAAAGGAAAACATAGAAGCTTAGCATCTGTGTATCACATAAATGAAACGAAGAAAGTTTTTAATACTTGGGTCCATTTTTGGGCTCTCCCCTTATGTTCAGGCAAAAGAGATCAGTACTCTTGAAAAAAAGTGTAAACAAGTGGAGCCTGTGATACAGGCTGTTCAGGAACATATGTTTCCAGAAGGAAGTAAACTTCCCTCGGCCAAATCGATGCAAGTCACAGCATTTTTGTTCGCTACCATTGCGCATAAAAGTTTTGACAAAGACATACGTGCATTTGTGCTTGAAGGTGCAGAAGAGTTGATCTCCCGAGAAAAGGGACGGTTTTTAACGATGAGCATGGTAGAGAAAGAAAAGGCCTTGCGAAGTTACGAAAAGACAAATTATGGAAGTTCTTGGTTGTCTCGCATCATGACACTTACGATGGAAGGGTTGTTCTCTGATCCTGTATATGGTTCAAACATACAAGAGTCAGGGTGGAAGTCGGTGCATGCGTATGGTGGATTTCCAAGAGCAAAAACAAAATATTTAGGTACATAATATGTATGATGTTGTGATCATAGGTTCAGGAGCAAGCGGCGGTGCAGTGGCATATACTTTATGTAAAGCAGGGTATAAGGTGGCAGTGTTGGAAAAAGGACGACTCATGAAACGTGAAGAGTTCTCTAAAGATGAACTTGCCTATTGCCGTAGAGATTTAGTGACCCCCTCTTTGTTTGATGAGTACCATACTATAGAAGAAAAAGTAGAAGGGAAATGGGTCGCCACACCTACCTATGAATCTGGCTGGAGTTTTTGGAATGGAAATGTGGTAGGCGGATCTTCCAATTTTATGTCTGGTATGCTGCATCGTCTACACCCAGATGATTTTAGGCTCAAAAGTAAATATGGTGCCATAAAAGGTGCCAATGTGGTAGATTGGCCTATTAGCTATGAAGAGTTGGAGCCTTATTATGATCTGACAGAAGAACTTGTCGGGGTCTCCGGACACTTTGAAAAACATAAATATGAACCCCC
Source organism: Sulfurovum sp. (assembly GCA_015661535.1). GTDB lineage: Bacteria > Campylobacterota > Campylobacteria > Campylobacterales > Sulfurovaceae > Sulfurovum. Next base: position 12,420 of record DQVY01000044.1, read on the forward strand.
ACGGAGCAGAGCGCAGTTCTCACAGCCTCCTACCAAGGAAAATGCGGTGGTGAGACTGCTTGACAAAAGTTGTCAAGCACTTGGTATCAAGTCTTTGGTGACACCTCGTGCGGTATTGTCAAAAAATAAACCAGGACGAGATGCCTGTTACTATTCGAACTTCTGTGGGAGTTATGGTTGTAGTTCCGGAGCAAAAAGCAGTTCAAGAGAAGCCCTGCTTAAACCTGCACTCGCAACAGGAAACTTAACATTATTGACAAATACCCATGTCAAGTATTTACATAGTGAGAGTAAAGAAAAGGTCAAGTATGCCATGGTTGTCGATACGCTTACAGGTAAAGAGAAACGTATAGAAGGAAAAATATTCGTAGTCGCTGCACAAGCTCACGAGACGGCGAGACTCCTTTTAAATTCAGCAAATAAACATCATCCCAATGGTTTGGCAAACAGCTCTGGAGAACTGGGCAAGAACCTTCTCTTCTCCGGCGGCGGGTCAGGGCAGGGGGAACTGCATAAGGAGACACTCAAAGAGATAAAATTTGAAGACCTTATGACCACAGGACTTTTTGTGAACCGTTCAGTACTTGATTGGTACTTTGTAGACCATTGGTGGGACGGTACATTTAAGGGGGGCTCTGTTGAATTTATGTTTGAACACCAAAATATTATCAGCCGTGCCCGTAAAAATAACTATAAAGAGGGAAAACTTCTATGGGGCACAGAATTAGGAGAGCGCGTAGTAAAACGTATGACAGAACAAAAGAGCATACGCTTTGAGATATTTAATGACTGGCTCCCCAATGACGACTGCTTTGTTGCACTGGATCCTAGCCATAAAGACAAGTATGGTATGCCGGTGGGGAAATTACGTGTCGAAGGGCATCCTCAGGATGTAAAAGTAGGTAAATATATTGCCAAAAAATGTGAAGCTGTACTTGAAGAAATGGGGGCAAAAAATATCTATTCTGGTATCTCTTCCGCCCCCGCACAAAATCTTGTAGCAGGAGGGTGCCGTTTTGGGCACGATCCTAAAACCTCGGTACTGAACAAATATTGTCAAGCCCATGATGTGCCCAACCTCTTTGTGGCAGATGCCAGCTTTATGCCTACAGGAGGCTCTGTCGCCTATACCTGGACTATTTATGCCAATGCCTTTAGGGTCGCAGACAACATTGTAAAAACACTAAAAATGGCTTAAATAAAATCTATCACTATAGTTTTATTTTATATTTCTTTAAAGTTTATACGGTAAGATACCTGCTAAAGATATTGAAAAAGCTAAACCTATTGTGAAGTAGGGACAGAAAGTCATGGGTCTTCAGAAGATCGCCAGACTACCAATATTTGGGTATTTTTAATACTTCAAATTATTTTCTTTTCTTTTAAAGATGACTGTAAAGTTTCAGATAAATTTAAAATTTGATTTATTTTTGATTAATCTTATACAGTTACAATAACATATATTTTTTAGTATGGATTATAATCTATACTATTTAGACGTATTACATTAGGGAGAACATATTGAGAAAGATTTCTACATTACTACTGACACTGTCTTTTGCTACAGTAAGTACACAAGCGGCTATAGAAACGATTAAATATAAAGTGAAGAGTGGGGATTCTCTTTATAATATTGCGAAAAAGAATCATACCACTGTCACGAAAGTGAGGCAGGTCAACGGTTTGAAAAAAGGGGAAACCCTTAAAGCAGGGAAAGTATTAAAAGTACCTACAAAGAAAAAAGTTGTAAAAAAAGCAAC
>DQVY01000075.1 GCA_015661535.1 Sulfurovum sp.
GCTAAAAACAGTTTTTTGGTCGAACGACTGAAAGTGCTCATGCCAAATGTAGAAGTGATCATTGCCCAAAATGCAGATGAGATAGAAGCGATGACCTTTGCATGGTTAGCCTATAAACGTCTACATAAAGAAAAAGTAAATTTGAAAGATGTCACTGGTGCCAGTGAAAATGCAGTATTGGGTGGAATTTATGAATAAGGAAGAATTATGAAAGCAATGATACTCGCAGCGGGACTTGGTTCACGTATGCGGCCACTTACCGATACGACACCCAAACCGATGCTAAAAGTAGGAGGCATACCGCTTATTGTTTGGCATTTGGAGCGTTTGGGGCATGATGACTTTAAAGAGATCGTCATTAACATTGCCCACTTGGGGTATAAGATACCTGAAGCTTTGGGTGACGGGTCAGAGTGGGGTGTACACATTGCGTATTCTGATGAGCAGGAAGAGGGTGGACTTGAAAGTGCAGGGGGCATTGTCAAAGCCTTACCCTTACTTGGTGATGAGACATTTTTAGTGCTCAATGGAGATATATTTACGGACTATGACTTTCAATACCACAGAAAGTTGGGAGAAGGCATTTTAGCCCATCTTGTTCTTGTCCCTAACCCAGAACACAACCCAGAGGGAGATTTTGCTCTAGATGGCAACCTTGTCATGGACAATAAGCAGTATACATTTTCAGGCATAGGGTATTATTCTCCAAAACTCTTTGAGGGTGTACCTTATGGTAAGTCTGCCTTAGCACCTTTGTTGCGTCAAGCGATGAAAGAGGGAAAGGTAACTGGAGAGTTATATGAGGGAGAGTGGTTAGACATTGGTACACCCCAAAGGCTTGAACAACTAAATGCTGAGTTGATGAACAGGTATTAGTTCTTGGTGAAGATATTGAAAGAAATTTACGGAGTAGGCATACTTTTTTTCTATTATATGAAGTATATCATCCTTATCGGATGGCCTCTTCTTTTTTACGGTTTGGAATATAAACCCAATATTATCATGGATATTTTATGGCTGTTTTGTTTAGCGTTGATGCTTAAAGATATGATAGCTGCATTTATTTTAAAAAAACACATTTAATACACAATAAAATCCTGCACTGCCGAAATTTATAAAAGGATTTTAAATTATGACAGAAAAACTACTTCTCTCCCTTACTGTACTATCAGCACTTGGCTCATTCGCTTTTTCTGATCCTTTTTATAACAGTGCACCTCCTGCCAATTAACAGTAATTATTATGACTATTATAATTATTATTATCCAACAGGTACAAGTCTATACACTCTCAACTTCGGGCTTACTTACAAGTTTTAGACCTTTTCTAAATACCTTGCAACCCCATCTTCATCATTGGAGTGGGGTAGCACTACATTTGCTACACTTTTTACTTCATCTAAGGCATTTGAAACAGCCACTGATGTACCTGCAAGTTTAAACATCCCTATGTCATTGACAGAGTCACCAAATACAGTTACATCACTTGCATCACGTTCTAAATATGCCATAACTTTTTTAAGCGCATGGGCCTTGTCACCTTCGGGATGCAACAGCGTAAGAAAATAACCTCCACCGTACTTTTCCGGTGAAAGTTTGGCTTCAATGCTATCTCCAAATATCTTGATGATCTCATGATAGAGAGGTAGCAGTTGCTCTTCATTGCCAAAATAGACAATTTTTAAGTTTTGTTCCATAGTGCGATTATCAGGGTTAAACTGCATACGTGGGTCGTCTTTGTAGCCGTTTAGAACATCTTTTTGGTAGTCATTGAGTTTTCGTGGGTAGAGAAAGGCTTCGTTAATATTTGAATCTTTAATGCCTATGATAAAAGGGTCAATATCAAACTGTAAAC
>DQVY01000115.1 GCA_015661535.1 Sulfurovum sp.
AAAGCCCATGATTGGTCTCCAAACTCTTTTATGGCTGCGAGTCCTAGTGAAAACTGAAAAAATTGAGATACTGATTCTAAACATAAAGGAGCGACCACTTTTTCTTTTTGTTGTGCTTGTGTAAATATCTGACTGTATTCCAAACTTTTATTTTCAAAAGAAAGAGGTAATTCCATTTTTTGAGACCCTGCATAGTTACGATACGGATTTGGCTGTGTCGCCCAATCCATATAGCCTAAAGACTTAGCATATTGTAGTTGTGAGTGTTTTGTTTCATTATGATAGGTATAAACCATTTGTATATTTTTATTCATTACCCATAGTAACCAATAATTCTAAATGTAATATGAGCTTTTATTTGAGAAAAAGATAGTGAAGGGCTTAACTAGTGGTACAGGCAAAATACTATAAAAGCATCCCTTATCCTTCGTATTTCTTTAAAAGATTTGGGTCTAGTAAACTTTAGAGGTTATTTTTTCTAAGATGATATGAATGAGCAAGGTTTTGAATAGATTTTGGTAATATATTTTGTATATGTAATGCCAGGTCTATAGTCCTTTCATCACGATGTTATGAAGGTACTCTACTTCATGGTCTTCTAAAAATACAGTTTTTTTATGGGCAAAAAAATCGAGTATTTTTTTAGTAGGCAGGGCTGGACTGTAGATGCAGGTTGGGTGTGCGGGTTTAAAGGCTTGCATAAGTGCAATGTCATCTTCTATGCGTCCTTCACAAATAAAGCAGTGCTCTTCGGGGTAAAGTCGACCTTCATAGTCCAAGAGTTGTATGTAGGCTTCACATACAATACGTTTGGGATTTTGTTTGTCCCATTTTTTGGCTGCGTTGAGGAGCAGGTCGTAGTAAAAAGAGTCAAGCTCTTCGGCATCACGCAGATGGGGTTCAAATTTTTTGATGAAGTTGTGCCATAAAAGTAGTTTGTTCTTGTCAAAGAGCCAAGGGAAGCCCATATGTGACAAAGAACGAAGCCTCGGCATAAAGCGTCCATCTTCTCCTTCAACCTCAAAGTCGACAAGATTACCCAGTTGCAGTATGGAATGTCTGGCACCAAAAAAACGGTAATAGGTACGTACTTCTGTTGCTGTTAAAACAGTAGCAATAGAGTCTTCATTCTTGACTTTTTTGACAGATAATATGAACCCTTTGATGACAACTCCTTTTACTTTTGGTTATTATAGTCAAAAGGATGTTAAACATCTAGACACGCTCCCCGTGGGCGTACCTCGCTTAAAGAAATCTTAACATCATTTTGGCTATAATCCACACCATTTAAGAACACTAAATGATGTTCAAATATTTATTTTTAAGGTTGGAATATGCAAGATTTATTTACTTCATTTAAGGACAATTGTGGATTTGGGCTTTTGGCTTCCATTGACAATACGCCTTCACACAAAAACTTAGAAGATGCCGTGACTTCACTGTCCCGTATGATGCACAGAGGTGCTGTAGCAGCAGATGGTAAAACAGGAGATGGCGCAGGCTTGCTTCTTTCTCTTCCTAAATCATTTTTTGCGAAAGTCCTTTCAGCTGAAGGTGTGAATCTTCCTGAGACCTATGCTGTAGCAATGGTATTTTCCCGTAATGATTCCGACTTTGATACCATCAATAAAGTATGTGAAAACAATGATTTAAATGTACTCTACACACGTACAGTACCTGTAGATACCAATGCACTGGGTGAACAGGCACTGGCATCACTTCCAAGCATTAAGCAAGTATTTGTTGCGCCTAAAGGTGCTGTAGCAGCCAACCGTTTTGAAGCACTGGTCTATCTTTCACGTAAAGAGATAGAAGCAGCGTTGCGTGAGGATGAAGATTTTTATATTCCTTCTTTTTCTACATCAGTCGTGTCCTATAAAGGGCTGGTGATGCCTACACACATAAAAGAGTTCTATACAGATCTGGCCAACCCGGATTTTGAGATCTCTTTTTGTCTTTTCCACCAACGTTTCTCTACCAATACCTTGCCGCAGTGGAAACTTGCACAACCTTTTAGAATGATAGCACACAACGGTGAAATAAACTCGGTGACAGCAAACCGTGTGAATGTGGCTGCCAAAATGGCCTCTGCAAAGTCTGATGTTTTCAGTGATGAAGAGATGAGCAGACTGAAAGATGTTATACAAGATGGTATGTCAGACTCAGCAAGCCTCGATAACTTTATGGAATTCTTACGTGTGAATGGTGTAGACTTCTTTAAAGCGGCGCGTTCACTTGTGCCTGCTCCTTGGCACAATGCCCCGCATATGGATTCAGACCTGAGAGCATTTTATGAGTATGCAAGTACCTGTTTTGAGCCTTGGGACGGACCCGCAGCAGTCTCTATGACAGACGGGCGTTACATTGGTTGTGTTTTGGACAGAAATGGACTGAGACCTTCCAAATACATTAGAACCACAGACAACAGACTGCTTATCTCTTCTGAGTATGGTGTACTTAGCATCCCGGATGAAGAGATCGTTGAGCGTGGACGTTTGCAGTCGGGTGAAATGATGGGTATAGACCTTAAACACGGAAAAGTGTTGAAGTCTACAGACATCGATGAATACCTCAAAGCGGCACACCCTTATGACAAATGGCTAAGTCAAAATATGTCTTACCTCCAGGAACATGTACCCAATACACAGGTAGAAAAGTGTTCCAAAGGTCCAAAAGACATGGAAGCCAAACAGCGTTACTTTAACTTTACGAATGAAGTGGTAAAAGACATCATTAAACCTATGATGCTTGAAGGTAAAGAGACTACCGGGGCTATGGGTGATGATACACCTATTGCCGCTTTTTCAAATGAGCAGCGAAACTTCACTGACTTCTTCAAGCAAAAATTTGCACAGGTGACTAACCCGCCTATAGATCCTATACGTGAAAAAACAGTGATGAGTCTGAACACTGGTTTTGGTGAGAGACAAAACATTCTTTCAGATGGTCCGGAACATGCAAAAAGACTTAAAACCGTACTTCCTGTGATGTCTGCAGAGAAATTTTCTCTTATCAAAGAGTTTGGTGATATAGACAATGAAAAATATGACCCAAGCTATAAAGCAGAAACCTATGCAACCATCTATACTTCAGATATAAAAGCCAGTCTTAAAGCTTTAGCAGAAAAAATTGTTATAGATGTACGAGACAATGGTGTCAGAACTATTATCTTAGATGACAGAGACTTGAATGAAAATGTAAAAGTGCTTCCTATGCTTATGGTAGTAGGGTATTTAAGTCAGGAACTGTTGGCACAAGACCTTAGACACCTTACAAGTATTGTAGCTGTAACAGGTGAAGTATTTGACCCGCATACCGCAGCAGTGATGTTAGCCTATGGTGCAGCAGCTATTTTCCCTTATGTACTTTATTATACTGTTCAAGAATTGATGGATGAAGAGACAGAAGTGAAACCGGTACTAAAACGTTTCAGACGTGCAATGGGTGCAGGATTGATGAAAATCATGTCTAAAATGGGAATTGCAACACTCTCTTCATACAGAAACTCAAGACTTTTTGATGCCATAGGTCTTAGTGAAGAGATCGTAAAAGACTGTTTTGCCGGGACAGAGGGTCTCTTGCCGGGTCTTGGTTATGAAGACATTGATGCACGCCTCACTGCAAACCATAAACGTGCCTTTACCTCTAAATTTGATGGTAAGCAAAACGTACTTTACAAAGGCGGGTACTACAAATACAGAAAAGGTGAAGAGTTCCATGACTTTTCTCGTCCTACTATTTCTGCCATTCAAAAATGTGCAGAGACCGGGTCTAAAGAAGACTATGCTGAAGTGAAAAAATTGGTGAATGAAAGAGATAAGAAATTCATTCGTGATTTTTATGACTTAAAGTCTGACAGAAAACCTATCAGTATTGATGAGGTAGAACCACTTTCTGAGATCTTTAAACGTTTTTCAACGGCTGCGATGTCTATGGGGTCTATTTCCCAAGAGGCACATGAAACACTGGCAGTAGCTATGAATACCATAGGTGGTAAGTCAAACTCTGGAGAGGGTGGAGAAAATCCTGAACGTTATGGTACAAACAAAAACTCTGCCATTAAACAGGTGGCTTCTGGACGTTTTGGTGTGACACCTGAGTATTTACGTTCAGCGTCTGAACTTCAAATCAAAGTAGCTCAAGGAGCAAAACCGGGTGAGGGTGGACAGTTGCCAGGTTCTAAAGTCTCGCCGCTTATTGCCTCACTTCGATTTACAAAACCGGGAGTGACACTTATTTCACCTCCGCCGCATCACGATATTTATTCTATTGAAGATCTGGCACAGTTGATCTATGACTTAAAACAGATCAATCCGAATGCAAAAGTAGCAGTAAAACTTGTCTCTACCGCAGGTGTAGGAACGATTGCAGCAGGTGTAGCCAAGGCTTATGCAGACAAGATCATTATCTCTGGTTCAGACGGTGGAACAGGTGCAGCACCTATTGGGTCCATTAGATTTGCAGGGAACCCTTGGGAACTTGGACTTATCGAAGCACATAACGCACTTAAAGCGAACAACCTTAGAGGGCAAGTAACAGTTGAGACTGATGGTGGACTCAAAACCGGACTAGATGTAGTAAAAGCAGCACTTCTTGGTGCTGAACAGTATGCTTTTGGTACAGGTGCCTTGGTTATTGTAGGATGTGTGATGTTACGAGTTTGTCACATGAATACCTGTGCAGTAGGTGTGGCAACACAAGATGAAAAACTACGTAAACGTTTTTCAGGAAATGTAGAAAAAGTCATCAACTACTTTACGCTCATGGCTGAAGAAGTAAGAGAGATACTTGCAGAACTTGGGTACACCTCGCTTGAAGAGATTATCGGTAAAAACCACTTACTTGAAGTGATAGATGATGAGTTTGCTAAGAAGTTTAACTTTGATAAAATCTTATATGATATAGAAGGTGAAAACACCTGTCAGGTGCCATTTAATGAACCGTATGATCAAAATGAGTATGAAAAAGAGATGATCGAAGCGCTGATACCAACGATCAAAGACCCATCAACGCCTGTGGTCATAGAAAAAGAGATCTCTAACTTGAACAGATCATTTGCAACACGTATTTCTGGTGAGATCGCAGCTATTCATGGTAATGCAGGTCTTCCGGATGGAACTATTACACTGAACATGAAAGGAACAGCAGGTCAGTCTCTGGGTGCTTTCTTGTCTAAAGGTATCAATATAAACATTCATGGTGCAGGAAATGACTACATTGGTAAAGGGATGCATGGCGGACAAATTGTCATTACTTCCGACAAAGCTGGGCATGAATTTGCCTTGGGCGGTAATACATGTCTTTATGGTGCAACCGGTGGTACACTCTATGTACATGGTCAAGTAGGTGAACGTTTTGCTGTACGTAACTCTGGAGCTACTACGGTAGTAGAAGGTACAGGAGACCACCCTTGTGAATACATGACAGGTGGGGTAGCAGTCATTCTTGGTAAAACGGGTGTGAACTTTGGAGCAGGTATGACAGGCGGTAAAGCATTTGTTTATGACCTAGAAGGAAACTTCTATGAAAAAGTAAACCCTGAACTTGTTGAAGCACTACGCATAGACACAGACGAATGGGACACAGAGATGTTTGAGCTTAAAGCCTTGCTTGAAGACTATGCTTCAAAAACAGGATCTGTTAGAGCCAAACACATACTGGAAAACTTTAGAACAGAAATACGCAAATTCTGGATGGTAGCACCGCGTGGAGCAAAGCCAACGATAGTCGCAGATAAAAAAGGCGAATAGTCTAGAAGATGACAGATTTTATAAGTGCCTGTATCAAAGCCAATGA
>DQVY01000077.1 GCA_015661535.1 Sulfurovum sp.
CCTGTTGTTGAACCTGAAGTTGAAAAAGAGGTCATTCCTGAGCCTATTGTAGAGAAGATCATTCCTAAACCTGTGGTACAAAAAGTAAAAAAGAAGCCTAAGGTTCAAAAAAAGATCCGAAAAAAGAAGATAAAAAAGAAGCTAAAAAGGAAAAGGGTAGTTGAAAAAAAGCCTAGAAGAAAGGCCTCTGCCCGAAGATCAGGAAGTTCCAGGGCAGAAAAAAACCAATTCCTTGCAAATATAAGAGCAACGATAAACAGACATAAGTTTTACCCTAGAGTTGCCAAAAAACGCAGGATGCAAGGCAGTGTCAAAGTAAGATTTACCATTTTACGTTCGGGAAATGTAGGAAATATCTCTCTGAGTGGTCCCAAGGTATTTCACTCATCTGCAAAAAAAGCAGTGCAAAGTGCCTTTCCTGTCAATGCAAAAAGATCCCCTGTTTCTCTGCCTCAAACCATTAATCTTACGTTGCGCTATCAATTGAGATAAATTTAAGAAGGCATTTAACACATAATTAACACTACTTTTCTACAATAGCCCAAATATTTTAGGAGAGTAACAATGAAAAGAGCGATATTTCTCTCTTTGGCATGTTCTTTATGGATACAAGCAGTCGAAGTGGAGTTGGAAACAATAAACGTAGAGAGTAAAGTAGATACAGAGGTCATCAAAGATGTAAGTGGAGAAGATATTAAGTCTGCAGACTTGGGAGAAGCACTCTTTAAGCAGTCCGCTTCTGTATCATTGGTAAGAAGATCAGGGGTTGCCAACGATGTCATCGTCAGAGGGCAGAAGAAAGACAATATCAATGTGACCATTGACGGTGTCAAAGTCTATGGTGCCTGTCCAAACAGAATGGACCCGCCGGTCTCTCATGTGTTGACAAACAATGTTGACTATATTGAGATCAATGAAGGGCCATACAATGTAGAAGAGTTTGGTGTCTTGTCTGCAGATGTGAGAATACATACCCTGCAGCCAAAAGATGAGTTTGAAGGTGAAGTGAACCTTGGTTTTGGATCATGGGGTTACAAAAAAGCATCACTCTCCGCTTCTGCCGCTATTACTGAAAATGTAAAGTTTTTGATCTCTGCTTCTCACGAGAACAGTGGGCAGTATAAAGATGGTGACGGCAATACTTTTGCGCAACAAATAGACAATTATATAGCAGATAACCTCACCGGGAACCCTGTATTTGATAAAAAACTAAAGGGTACTGCTTACCAAGACCAATACCGGGACATGGATGCCTATACAAAAAAGACAGTGATGGCAAAACTTTTTTGGAACATCACAGACAATCAAGAGTTAAGACTAAGTTATACAGGGAACAGATCGGATGATATTTTATACCCGTCTTCAAAAATGGATGCACTCTATGATGATTCTGATCTTTTCAATATGGAGTACATCGCTACAGATCTTGGTAAATACTCTAAAGAACTGAAAGTACAACTCTATCAGTCAGAAGTAGAACATCCGATGTCTACCAAATATAGAAAATCAGCCTTACCAATGCCGACTATGCCTATGGTAATGACCCATGCCCTAACTACCAAGATGCAGGGGGCAAGCATTAAAAACACTTTTTCTCTTGCTAATCATAC
>DQVY01000053.1 GCA_015661535.1 Sulfurovum sp.
AGATCTCTCCATCCACGTATCTCCACATATCATTGATTTTTTTAAAGCTTGATTTTTCGTGATGTATATGCTGCTTTCCCTCAAAATATAATAAGCTTTAAACTCCACTATATCTTCAGCATAATTTACTATTTCCAAATGTTGCCAAAAACTGTTGTCCGCCCAGTCCTGTATAAACTTTAACTCTTCATCACTCCAGGTATGGTCATGTGTGGTAGCCTGCAGATAGTTCACATCGCCCAAACAATACGCAGCATAACGTGATCGCATAAGACTCAAAGCAGTTGGCGCTACTTCTAAGACTCTCAATATAGGTTCACAACATGCCGAAAAAGGAAATCCACTTTTACAATAACATTTATCACTCATCACATTATAACCCTGTTTTTTATGTATCTTACCATAAAACAGAGCCATTTTAATATTTTTTTTGATACAATACTAAATTGACCGATGGTCAGTCATTAAAGGATATATATGGCTATTATAGTAGACAAGGAAAAAAAACGGACAGATATAGCCTGTTCTTGCAAGGATATTCTTCTTGAATATGGCATTAAAAATCTTACTATTTCACACATTGCCAAAACTGCAGGCGTAGGTAAAGGGACTATTTATGAGTATTTTGAGAACAAAGAAGATATTGTCTTTGAAATTATTACATCGATCATAGCAGAACATGAACAACAACTGCATGAGATCATCAATTTGGATATAAGCAGCAAAGAAAAACTCTTTCATTTCTTTAATCTTATCTATGAGAATAAAAACAGTCAGGAACAATTAAATATTTACAGAGAATTTTTAGCTATCTCTATAACAAACGGCACAGCAGAAATGATTGATTTCAACAAGGTCTGTCGAGAAAAATTTTCAAATATATTAACACAGATCATACAAGAGGGGATCGATAAAAAAGAACTTCATAAAGCGGCACAAGATCTTGTCAGCGGATTGATCACGTTTGGGCTAGGTCTTGTTGTTGAAGCACATACAGTATCACTTAATGCAAAAGAGGAAATAAAACAGTATATAGATGCACTGTTTACAATAATGGAAACAAAGGAGAATAAATGAAAATAGCAATCCTGTTGCTCATGCCTCTGTTTATATTTGCCCAAAGTTACGGTTTAAAAACATTTATTGAGCATGCCAACAAAACCAATGGTTTGATCAAAGCAAAAGAGATCAACATACAGGCAAAACAAGAGAGTATCAACGCAGCCCAGAGTGCCTATTGGCCTACCGTTGATATAGGAGGTGATTATTCATTATTTTCACCTAACTATCTGGTCAGTCCCGGTCAAGTGGGAAATGCTTATGCTTCTGTACGTGTAGACCTGTATGACGGGGGAAGAAAAGATGCCATCTTACGTGCCAAAGATTTTGAGCATGAAGCATCACTTTTTGAGAAGTCTGCTTTTGAAAAAAGTATCACACTTGAGATCGTACGCCACTACTACAGTATCAAAAAGCTCAAAGCATCGATCTATGCCCTGGAAAAACGTTCTACAGAACTGAAAGCACAAATACAACGTGTCAAAAAGTTTTTAGGTGCAGGCCTTTCTACACAGGAAGACTATTCTAAACTTGTTGCCGTCTACGAAAACAATAACTTTACACTCGAAAATACCAAACTTATGCTTGAGACAAGTGAAGAGAATTTAC
>DQVY01000195.1 GCA_015661535.1 Sulfurovum sp.
GCTATGATCTTTGCAATGATACCTTTGGCAATGGGTACAGGACTTGGTTCGGAAACAAATGCACCCATGGCCATATCGATCATTGGAGGCCTTTTAAGCTCCATGGTTTTAACCTTGCTCGTTGTTCCCGTTATTTACAGATTGATCAATCCTGCAGACAGATGGCTGCGAAAATTTTACGAAGGAAAAATACTATAAGAGTAAAATAGTATTATTATAATTCTAAGTTATCATTAATATAATATATTGTATTATTTCAAACAATTAAAAAAAAGGGATCCACAATGAAAAAATTAATCACAACTTCTATAGTACTCGCTGCATTACTCACAAGCGTAAATGCTGAAACAACAACACAAACAGCTGCTCCAGTACAACAAGCAGAGAAAAAATCTAACTCTGATTTTGACATGAACTCAATGGTAAAAGATATGAAAGATGCCATGATCAGCATGAGTAAAGATGCAAAAGACTCTTTAGTAAGTCTAAAAGACGGTGCAGTTGAAACAAGCAAAAGTGCTGAAAGAACAGTAAGCAATGTAAGTAAAGATGCAAAAGATACTTCAGTGAAAGTTTCTGATGATCTTAAAGTTGCTGAGTTATCTACTTCAAAAGACAGTAGAGACACGGTTGTTTCTGTTTCAACAGACACAAAAGACTCTATTACCAACACATCTAAAGACCTTAAAGATTCTGCAACTGTCGCTTCTAAAGAAATGAAAGATTCTGCTATTGCTGTTTCTAAAGACTCTTCTGACTCTATAAAAACCATCTCTAATGATTCAAGAGATTCTGTAAAAACAGTTTCTAATGATATGAATACATCAACATCAAGTATTTCCAACAATGCTTCAGATTCTGTAAAAACGGTTTCTAACGACTCTGCAAGCTCAGTAAAAACAGTTTCTAATGATTCTAAAGATTCAGTAAATACAGTGGCAACTAATGTAAATGATTCTGTAAAAACAGCTTCAAATGACACGAGAGCATCTGTAGAGTCTACCAATACAAATGCAAGCACATCAGTGAAAAAAGTTTCAACTGACTCTGCATCTTCTGTAAAAAGTATCTCAGACAATGCAAACGATTCAACAAAAAGTATCACAAAAGATATCTAATCCATCAAAGCAGCCCTCACAGGGGTTGCTTTTCTTCCTAAAACTTCCTATCTATTATCTCATCTAAAGTAAATCCTGTATAATCCACATTATAATACTATAGGAAAGACACCATGAAAGATCTTGAATATTTACCATTAAAACATATTTTTATCCCCTCAAAAGTACCTTCAAAGAAACTTATGATCATTTTACATGGTCGTGGTGACTCCTCACAGGGCTTTACATTTTTACCAAACTATTTAGATATTGATGAGATGAACTATCTTTTACTTGATGCTCCCTACGAATACTTTGGCGGATATTCCTGGTATGACTTGCCTCCCAATCAACTTGACGGTATTGTCTACTCAAGTCGATTACTTACAGATACGCTGGATGCACTGTTTGAAGATGATTTCAACGCTGAAGAGAGCTTTTTATTTGGTTTTTCGCAAGGTGCATTGCTTACATTTGAGTTTGGAGCACGCTATGAGAAGGTACTTGCAGGCTATATAGCCATAAGCGGCTACATTTATGATGCCAATACGCTACTCAAAGAGATGAACCCTAAGGTAAACAGTTCCAACTGGCTCTGTACACATGGCACTTACGATGATGTACTACCTTATGATATCTCCAGATCACAAATAGACATACTCCAACATGGTGGTTTTAATATTACATTTAAAAGTTATGACAAGGCACATAACATCGATCAAGAAGAGTTAAATATGATTAGATCTTGGATAAAAGAAAAACTATAGACTTACTTTACTTTAATTTAAGAGTATTCTGATATTATCGCGCCATTACTTTTAGGGAAAAGAGTAAAGTATACTAATTTATAACTAATACTTAATATTATTATACGTTAAAA
>DQVY01000253.1 GCA_015661535.1 Sulfurovum sp.
AGATTAAGAGAAAGTGTCCCTGTTAATATGATCTATTTGACTTCACTGGTCAATATGGATGGTACCGTGGTATTTGCTGATGATGCGTATGGATATGATGCAATGCAGTTGAAGTCTATGGAGAAATAATATATACTGTTAGATATATTTTAGAAAATAAAAGGATAATGATGATAAAAAAGGTGATTTTAAAAGGGGCTGTTTTTAGTGGACTGATGATGCTTTCAGCATGTACTTCACCTACACCAGCCAATGGTTATATGTACGAAGGTATTAATTTTGGAGCTGACAGAGATGATAGCTTTAAAAAAGGGGTACGTGATGCGTGTAAAACAGCCAATGGCTATTATACTAAAGACCATGCACTTTTTAATGCTAATGAAAGTTACAGAATTGGTTGGGAAGACGGCCGCTTAAAATGTAAGGGAGCATAAACAGATGACACATAGAAAAATACATACAATGGCAAAAATATCGATGATGCTTATTTCTACGCTTTTGTTTACTTCTTCGCTTACAGCAAATGAAAGTAGACAAATTATAGTTTCTAAGTTTAAAAAGCAAGACACGATCATTACACCATTAAGCATAACAAAATTTAAAGTCACCGATAAGCATGGTAACTCTAAAGTAGTGGACTTAAAAGGGAAAAAGTTCATTGTGGTTTCGGTGAGTGAACCAGGCTCAGAGGGTAAGTCTTATGCTGTTGATGAAGATGGAACTATTTGGTGGGTAGACAAGATTGCTTCAGGTGCCTATGGTGGACATGAAACTCCCAATGGGATTTTTCACATATTGTTAAAACGTCGTTACCATATGTCAGCTTCACATCCTTCTGCCGATGGTGTCAACAATATGGATTTTGAAATGCTCTTTACCCAATCAGGCATAGCCTTACACTTAGGAAACACACGTGCACTTTCTCATGGG
Source organism: Sulfurovum sp. (assembly GCA_015661535.1). GTDB lineage: Bacteria > Campylobacterota > Campylobacteria > Campylobacterales > Sulfurovaceae > Sulfurovum. The sequence continues at coordinate 931 of DQVY01000253.1, forward strand.
TGTATCCATGTAGGAAGAAAAGATGTGGAAGCAATGTTTAGATGGGTAGAGGTAGGTACAAAAGTTGTGGTGATGCGTGGGAATTATGGAAAGTTTTTAAACCAAGAACTAAAAGAATTTAAACGAGATGTAAACGCCTATAATTAAAGGACTAGGTTTTGCTCACACTTTTAAAAGTGTGAGCATTCTTGATTAAGCAAGTGTAGGGATTCTAATAGATTGCCCTGGGTAAATCTTGTCCGCATCTTTGATGACTTCAAGATTAGCCTTAACAATTTTTGGATATTTCGCTCCATCTTTGTAAAAATCTGTGGCAATAGCCCAAAGTGTATCACCCTTTTTAATACTGTAAAAAACAGGTTCAGGCAAGTCTCTTACATTGGTAGCTGAAACAATCTCTGGAAAGAGCAATTGATCTGCATTAACAGAGGAACCCCCCCCCTCAACATTTCTGGCAATGAGAATGGCTTTTTCTCTTGTTTCAATCTCTGTTGCTAAACCTGAATCTTAGGGGGTCTATCATTAACAGTAGAAAGAGATAAGCAATTATTCTAAGGCTAAAGTTTGATAGATAATTGTACCTAAATCCAATATGATATAATAGATGCTAAGGCAAAGTAGGGTAAAATCGCAACTATAAAAATAGAATAGTTGTAGGTAATAAATGTTTGATAACTTAACCGATAGTTTTAAAAATGCCATAGGCAAGATACGTTTTCATGATGATGAAAAAGCACTTAAAAAAGCAACTTCAGAACTTAAAAAGTCACTGCTTAAATCGGATGTGCACCATAAGGTAGTGAAAGATCTCATCTCGTATGTGGAACTTGAAACGAAGAAAAACGGGGTAGGAAAAGACAATTTTCTCAAAGCGCTGCAAGATAAACTCACAGATATTTTAACCATAGAAGGTGCAGCCAAAGGGTTTACTTTTGCTTCCAAACCGCCTACAGTTGTGTTGATGATAGGACTTCAAGGATCTGGTAAAACAACCACAACTGGTAAACTGGCTTATTTCCTCAAAGAGCAAAAAAAGAAAAAAGTACTGGTTATTGCAGCCGATCTTCAACGACTTGCAGCCGTTGAACAACTTAAACAGATTACGGCTGGCATCGAAGTTGAATTGGTAGCAGATGAGAGTGCAAGCCCTGTAGAAATAGTCAAACGTGGACTTGAAAAAGCAGAGAAAGAGTTGTACGACGTAGTGCTTATCGATACGGCTGGACGTTTGGCCATAGATGACGAACTTATGGATGAGTTGGCAGAAGTAAAAAAAATAGCCAATCCGGATGAACTCTTTTACGTTGCAGATGCGATGACAGGACAAGATGCCGTTAGAACAGCTCAAACCTTTAAAGAGAAGATAGGCATTACCGGTGTGGTGCTTTCGAAATTTGATGGTGATGGTAAAGGCGGTGTTGCTTTAGGTTTAACACAACAGGTTGGTGTACCGCTTCGTTTCATCGGTAACGGTGAGAAGATGCCTGACCTTGAGCAGTTCATTGCAGACAGAATTGTAGGCCGTCTTATGGGAGCAGGGGATGTAGAGTCTTTGGCCGAAAGAGCTGCTGCGGCTATTGACCCTAAAGAAGCTAAAAAAATGACGCAGAAGATCAAAAAAGGCCAGTTTAACTTTAATGATTTCCTTGCACAGATGGAGCAGATGAAAAAACTAGGTTCCATGAAATCCATTATGGGCATGATCCCGGGTATGGGTAACATGGCAAAACAGATCGGTGATATGGATCTTGAGAACTCATCTGAGATCAAACAGATCAAAGCTTTGGTTTCTTCTATGACACCCAAAGAGAGAGAGAACCCAGACTTGCTGAACAATATGCGTAAACGTCGCTTGGCAGCAGGTGCAGGGCTAGACCCTATGCATGTGAACCGTGTCTTGAAGCAGTTTAAAAATGCAGCAAAAATGGCAAAGAAGATGTCTACCAAAGGCGGTATGAAACAGATGCAAGAGATGATGGCTCAGGTACAAGGCGGCGGTGGTATGCCAAATATACCACGTTAAAAAATATGGGGGCTTGTCGAAGTCATTTAATAAAAATTTTAGTCTTATTATGGTAAAATCGCGTTTCGTTAAGCCTTGATGAGTGCTTTAGTCATTAAAAAGCAGTTGTCAGGACTTAATCGTAGGGTACTTATACCTCAAGTGACCTTATCTAAAGAAGATAACTTAAAGGAAAACACATGACAATGATCAGAATGACAAGAATGGGTAGAAAAAAGAAACCATTTTACAGAATCGTAGTAACAGACAGCAGAAAAAGAAGAGATGGTGGTTGGATCGAAGCAATTGGTCACTACAATCCAGTATCTGTAAACAAAGAGCTTACACTTGATGAAGACAGATTAAACTACTGGTTAAGTGTTGGTGCACAAATGAGCCCAACGGTAACAAGACTAGCAGGTAAAAAATAGTTTAAATGGTTAAAGACTTTCTCCTCTCTTACGCCAAACTTTTGGTAAACAACCCTGAAGATATCTCTATAGAGATCTCAGAAGTTGATGAGGGGTTTGATGAGATCATTATCTTTGCAAACAGTGAAGATATTGGTAAACTCATCGGTAAAGAAGGTCGTATGATCAACGCTATTAAAACAGTCATCTCAGGCTGTAAAGCAAAAGGCGGTAAAAATTACCGTGTCAATGTCAAGGCAGCAGAGTAAGCAATGTCAAATGACAACGCACTCATCGCTCAAATAGGCCGAACTATCGGTCTCTGGGGTGACCTTAAACTCCATCTTCATACAGATTTCCCGGAACAATTCAAAATAGGCAATACCTATAAAAGTGCACGTGGTGACTTAACCATTGCCGATATTAATTTTACGCGAGGTATTGTGAAATTCAGAGGCTATGAAAGCATAGATTCTGCAAAAAAACTTACCAATGTGAAAATATTTGCCAATGAAGCCCAAACAAGAGAGAACTGCGACTTAAAAGAGGGGCAGCATTTCTGGTTTGATATTATTGGCTGTACTGTGAAGCAGGGTGATGAAGTATTGGGTAGTGTGACAGATATACAACGTATGGCGGATACAGACTATCTTATTATCAAAACCGATGATACACTTGTGGAAGCAGGACTTGCCAAAAGTTTTTTACTCCCATATATTGACCGTTATGTACTGACTGTGGGCCTTGAAGAAAAAATTGTCTATACCAAAGATGCCAAAGACATATTGGAAGCCAGTTAATTTTGATGAAATTTTCTTTTGTCACACTTTTCCCCGATCTTATCAAAGGGTACTTTTCAGAAAGTATTTTAAAACGTGCCATTGAAGATGACAAGATCTCTATAGATTTTTACAACCCCCGTGATTTTACGACAGACAAACACAAACGTGTAGATGCCCCTATGATAGGTGGTGGTGCTGGTATGCTTATGACACCGCAGCCGCTCATGGATACGCTTCAAAACATTAAAGAAATATCAGAGAATGCCTATGTGGTATTTGTCTCTCCTGTGGCTAAGACATTTACACAAAATGATGCCAAGCGTTTAGCCAAGAAAGAGCATATTGTTTTTGTATCGGGACGTTATGAAGGCATAGATGAACGTGTTATAGAAAAACATGCAGATGAACTCTTTTCGATAGGAGATTACATCTTAACCGGTGGAGAATTGGCAAGTATGGTACTTTGTGATGCCATTTCCCGTAATGTAGAAGAAGTGCTTGGGAACAGTGATTCTTTAAGTGTTGAGAGCTTTGAAGAATCATTGCTGGAAGCCCCTTCTTTTACAAAACCTACAATTTATGAGAACAATGCAGTAGTTTCAGAATTTCTAAAGGGTAATCATAGTAAAATCACGGACTTAAAAAGAGGGCTTGCTTTGTGTAAAACAAAGTATTTTCGTCCTGACTTATACAAAAAGGTATAACCTATGAGAAATAAATACATCGAAAGCTTTGAACAAGCGCAACTAGAGAACAGAAACGTACCAACATTCAGAGCGGGTGACACAGTAAGAGTAGCCGTAAGAATTAAAGAAGGCGCTAAAACAAGAGTACAAAACTATGAAGGCCTTTGTATTGCTATTAGAGGTCAAGGTACAGGTCGTACATTCATGGTAAGAAAAATGGGTGCCAACTCTGTTGGTGTTGAAAGAATTTTCCCACTATACTCTGACTCTATTGAAAGTATTGAAGTACTTAGACGTGGTAGAATCAGAAGAGCTAAATTGTTCTACCTTAGAGAACTTAAGGGTAAAGCAGCACGTATCAAAGAACTTAGAAGAAAGTAATCTTTCTTTCTGATTTATTGCATCTTCGCAGGAGTGGCTCAGTCATGTACTGACGTACACTCCTTTACCAAAATCTACAAATCTACAACAAATCATAAAAAAATATTTACTTTCTTTATCTAATACAAATAGAATAATCTATTTTCTTAAAACACATTATTTTTCAATAATATCGCTATAATACTTTAAAATTATTTAGGATATTCATGCTTACGGCGCTTAAAAACAAACTTATTTTACTGCTTCAACTTATTCTTGTACTCGTTTATATTATTTTTGAAGAGTTGATCTGGGAGGGGATAGCCAAACCCATCTATACGGCGATACATTCCCTTAAGATCCTTCAGAAGATAGAGATAAAACTACAGCATGTGAATGCTTCTGTGATATTGGTTATTTTTGTGCTTTTATTGTCTATTGTGGAGGCCTTTGGTATTTATGCAGGGATGTTGTTTGTCTCTGGTCAGATGGCTTTAGGTTTGGCACTGTATATTTCTAAGATCCCTATTGCTGCTTTTACCTTTTGGCTTTTTAGAGTGACGGAAGAGAAACTCATGCAGTTCGCATGGTTTAAATGGATCTACGGGAAGATCATGCAGGGTATTGACTGGTTGAAATCTTGTGAGATGTATGTGAAGACAATGGCGCGTTTGCATCAGGTTAAAACAAGTCTGAAAACATATATAGGACGTTTTAAAGTGAAATACTTTTCTGGCAAGAGTGCTTTTACAGACAAAATAAAAAGTCTTTATACTGCGATGAAAGCCTCACTGAAAAAGTAGACTTAATATGAAAAATAAACTACTCATTTGGCTTTTGCCCTTCGTGCTGCTTGTTGTGATCGTTGTCTTTAGTATAGAAGAGAGTCGTACGTTTATACTGAAGCCGGTGTACAGTCTGTTTTATTTTTTAAAAGAGAATATTATTGTTTTATTGACGGCATTTTTCCTGGTAAAGGGAAAATTCATTTTAATGCTTTTTCTCAAAAAGATCGCTTTTCTTTCTGCTGCCGGTTTAGGAAAACGTTATCTTATAGAAAAAGTGATCAGCCATAATTTCAAGATCCATCTTTTAGACCATATTTCCGGTGATATTAAACATTTGGTGAATTATATTAAAAAGAATTTTAAAGATTTTCCCATTGTAAAACAAGTCATCGCGGCATTTATATTTTTAGGCTCTTTGGGCTTTGTAGGTAAATTTATGGGTGGCATGCTTGCAATGAAAGTGTTTATCGCAAAGTTCTGGTCTTTTTTGTTAGCGATATTCCTCAAAGCGGGTACAGCCATTGTCTACTTTTTTACCGATTATTTATGGGGAAGTTGGATCGCACCCATTGTGGAAGTGGTTATTTTTACCTGGATATTGTCATGGATGGAAAAGGTACCTTTTTTAGCAAAAGGCTTGGACAAGGTCTCTAAATTCTTCAGTACATTCTTTAAAGGTTTGGAACTCTTTTTGGAAAAGGTATTTCATATTCCTGTACAGAGTTTTTTACAATGGTTGAGTAAAAAGATCAAGCAAGCCATTTATAGATTTATAGGGTATAAAAAGGTATCTAAATGGAAACGACTACAGGAAGAGAGGGCTTTTAGTCCCAACAGCCATGTAAAACTGAAAGATAAAAGAGAAGCACGCAAGAAAGCACTGCGTACCACTAGTTATGTTTCTGCCTCCCTGCGTTTAAAGCAAAAGAGAGAAGAAAGAAATAAAGACTGAATTAGCCTATTTATGCCCACTAGTACTTATACGCGGGACAAGTTGATTCATCTTCTCTCCACCTATGTTGTAGGCTTCCCCAAAACCAAAGGTTGCTTCTCCATAAACAGGGTGCAGACTATAGAGATTAAAATCTTTCATCCCCATAAGCATGGTCAGTGTTTCTCCCTGTTTTTCTACAAAAGCATCCATGACGCTACTATAGGAAGCGTCTGCTTTTGAAATCTGTACTACATCACATTGTAGAGAGATACGTTTGCGCTTAAAAATATTTTCTGTGATATTTTCATCTTCTATGAAAAATGCCGAGGCTTTGGGTATGTTTTTCATGTTCTTGGCATGGGTGGCAATATCTGAAATAAATATGTAAACCACTTCCCCGTCATAGTAAAAAGGCGCATAAGAGCTAAAAGGGTAGCCATTACTGCTTTGCGTTCCCAATACGGTGCTTTTAAAGGGCGTGAGCAATGCATCTAAGTACTTCACTCATAACTCCTGTTTTTCATCGCAGAACGTGCTTCTCTGTCAAGTGTTTTTGCTTTCATGTCGGCACGTTTGTCATGGAGTTGTTTCCCTTTGGCAAGGGCAATGCTGACTTTTGCAAAGTTGCGTTCATTAAAGTAGATCATCAGCGGTACAATGGTCAGTCCCTCTTTATGTACCTTGACATAGAGTTTTTCCAACTGCTTTTTGTGTAAAAGAAGTTTTCTCGGTGTTCTGGTATCTGGGACATAATGTCTGTTGGTGGTTTCAAGATGGGCAATATGTGCATTCATAATATGCAGTTCACCCTGAATGAAGCGACAAAAAGCATCAGCAAGGTTGGCACGTTTTGCACGCAGTGCTTTAACTTCTGCCCCAGCAAGCACTATGCCTGCTTCAAACTTTTCAAGTATCTCATAATCATGTCTGGCTTTTTTGTTCTGTGCTACGATGTTGATAGCCACATCTGTCCTTTATATCTAAAAATATTTTAGATATTATAACACATTTAGCG
>DQVY01000166.1 GCA_015661535.1 Sulfurovum sp.
AACCTGCAACACTTTTAGACCTGGTATGGATATAGAAGTTTCATTATGGTTATGATTATGATATAAGGGTGAAAGCAGGGAATATTTTGGATGACGAGGTGGTGTGGACACAAGACGATCTGGTGACACGAAGGTATAAAACAGGAAGAACTTTGAGTCTGAAAATATCTGCAAAATTTTAAATATAACATAATAGTAACAATTTTGTAACCAATTTTTTCTATACTTTCGTCCATAAAATAAAACAAGGACCAAAAATGAAAAAAATTGTACTTTCAGCAGTGACTATTGCGACACTTACAATGAGCGGACTACAAGCAGACAGTACAAGTGATATTGCAGAGATGAAAGCAATGATGAAGCAAATGAGTCAACGTCTTGCTAAACTTGAAACTGAAAATAAACACTTAAAAGCGAGTAAAAAGACAGAGCATAAAAAAGCAAAAAGCAAAAAATATGTAAGTGCAAAAAAGAAAAAATCTATATCTTTAGCAGAAAGTGTAGAAAAAACTTCACAGCAACATATTACAATTATAGACCAAAAATCACCAGATTTCCTTCTGGGTAAGCAAACACATATAAATATGAAATTTGTTCCTGAAGATGCTTCCAATATGTGGTTTAAAGCAGGGGTTAGAATTCAAGGTACCTTAGAATCATTAAGTAAAAATTATAATGATCCAACAAAAGTAGATACGAAGATTGCAGATGCTTATTTGCGACGTGTAAGACTTGAGGTCGCTGCAGGTTTTGGGGAGAATGCCTCTTTTGTTATGGATATTCGTAATGATAAATCAAACTACGGTATAGAAAATGCCGAAGGCACATTTAATGTGGGGGATGCGTATCTTAAAATCAAAAAACCTTTTGGCGACTCTCTTGTAAACTTTAAACTATATAGAGCTAAAATCGATATATCAAGAACAGAAACGGTAAAGTCAGCAAGAGTTATCAATTACGACAGACCGTATGTGGCAGATTATGCGGCACAATTTATTTCGTTTAACCGTCGTGGTGCCAATGTACAGATGTATGGTAACTGGAATAAGAAGATCCATTACCAAATAGCCGCAGGTTCAGCTTCTAGTCCAGATAAAGCTTTGGATGCAGCTGGGGTTAAAGGTTCTAAGGCTAATGTTGACTTGGAAAAACAGAGTTATTTCTACGGTGGGAAAGTGGTACTTTCTCCTTTTGACGGCTGGGAAGAGACATTAAAAACAGAGACTTATTTTGGTGTGGGTAAACACTTTTCTGTGGGTGCTGGGTATTGGGTTGTACCAGAGTTGAAAGGTAACGCAGAAGTGGGTTCAAATGTTTCAAACTTTGATTTAAATAGGAAATTACTTAACCTTGAAGCCTCTATGCATTATGGTGGGCTTTTCTTACAGGGTGAGTATTTTAAATTTGATGATGTGGTAAAAAAATGGGATATTTCCGGAGATGTTGAAACGGGTAAATCAGATGGGTGGTATGTCACCGGAGAATATGTATTTCCTGAGTTCAATTATATAGCACCATACTTCCGTTATGAGTCTTGGGATAGATTTAGTGATGAAGAAGACTATGATGTTACTTCAAAAACAGTGGGTATCAACTGGTATCTTCGCGGTAATACCACAAAAGTAGGCTTTTTGTATCAGAAAGATGAATTTGGTAAAAATACAGGAGACAGGACAGACGATATTTTTAGAGTCACGTCTCAGTGGTTCTTTTAATCTACACATCAGAAGAGAAGAAAAATTTCTTCTCTTCCTTTCTTTTCTTTAAATCAAATAATTTCTTCTATATCCCCTAAACTTCACATCTTTTTGTACGCATAAATTTGGTAACAAAATTGTAATACTTTTCTTCTATACTTCCGAAATTTTAAGATGAGGAAGTAAAATGAACAACACGATCAAAATGTTAGCAGGTGCAGGTTTCGCTGTGGCTGTGGCTTTTTATGCAAGCAGTATCATAGGCGATGCCTACCATGGAGGCTTCTTGGTCCTTGCCGCTGTCTTTGGTGCATATATGGCGATGAATATTGGGGCCAATGATGTTGCCAATAACGTAGGACCTGCAGTAGGTTCGGGTGCTTTAACCATTGGCGGGGCGATACTTATTGCTTCTGTCTTTGAAGCTGCGGGTGCATTGATCGCTGGTGGTGATGTGGTTGGGACGATTAAAAAAGGGATCATTGATCCTGCTGCATTTGGCGGAGACCCGATTGTTTTTGTGTATGCTATGTCAGCGGCTCTCTTGGCTGCTGCACTTTGGCTAAATCTTGCAACCTGGCTTAAAGCCCCTGTTTCTACAACACATTCTATTGTCGGGGGTGTCCTTGGCGGTGGTATCGCTGCAGG
>DQVY01000013.1 GCA_015661535.1 Sulfurovum sp.
GATTCCCGCACATGGACAATGAGTGGTTTTTTCATCTCTTTTGCCCACACTATCTGGTCTATAAACACCTTTTTTTGCAAGGCTTTCTCTGACTTTATCTCTTCTTCACTCTCAGGCAACCTAAAATAGTCTAACCCACATTCACCTATGGCAATGCATTTAGGGTGTGTTACAAATTTTTCAAGGTACGCCCTGTCATAGTTTGCTGCATCATAAGGATGTACCCCTACAGAAAAGTAAACCCCTTCATACATCTCAGACAAGGCTACCGCACGTTCTAAAGTTTTCGGGTCTGCCCCGGGTATAATAAATTTTTCAACCCCTGCTTCTTTTGCATTTTGCAAAACCGCTTCCATATCTTCATTGTATCGTTCATCATCCAAATGGCAGTGTGTGTCTATTATCATATGTGCTCTATTTTTTCCGATATTATAACAAAATGTTCTATTTACTATATTGATATACCTAAATATAATCTTAGATAAGTTATAGTTTATGACATAGACTTATGAGCGCTTAACAAACAAAGGGACCAAGTATGCTTGCATTAACAATTTTATCTATCTTTATTCTTATCATCGTTTTAATTATATTTCTGGAATATAGGAATGAAAAAAAGTATCAAGCAAAAAGACGTTCCGAGTCAAAACAAAAAACAAAACCTCGTAAAAAGTTAAAAGTAAGAAAGGTTAGCCCAAAACCTGAAGTCAAACCAGAGCCTACACCAAAGCCTGAACCTGTTGTTGAACCTGAACCCGTTCCTGAGCCTGAAGTTGTTATTGCACCTGAACCGGAACCTGTTCCAGAACCAGAGCCAATACCAGAACCCGAAGTCGTTGAAGAAACAAAAGTCTTACCTGAAGTAAAGTATCCTAAGTTCTCACATGCACGTCTTGTAGAGATGGGACTTTCCGATGAGGAAGCAGTAGAATTTGTGCAAGAACTCATTCCTCAAATTGAACTTCAGATACCACTCATAGAAGAGGTCATGAATATCCCCGATTTTCACCAAATGGAACGTCTTACACACAGTATCAAAGGTTCTGCTACCAACATAGGAACAGGTGGTGTTTCAGACCTCTTGGTAGAGTGTAATACCTACTTGAAAAGTGGTACAGACATTGACATTGCCAAAGTCTATTTTGAAGCATTGAAACACTATACCAAAGAGTTGAGAGAACAATACGCTTAAACTACGCACTGTTATTAAGATCGTAATTTTTTTGCAAACTCCATCGCCTCTTTTGTAGGGTTCTCCCCTGCAATAATACGGGCGATCTCATGCACCCTTCCCTCATCACTTAATTCAATGACCTGACTATGCTGCTGGTCTTTTGTCACTACAATATGTTGATTTGCCTGTGCTGAAAGATGAGGCTGATGGGAAATGGCAAATATCTGATACACTTTAGAAAGTTTTTTGATCATCTCAGCAATGGCTATGGACTCATCACCGGAAACATTGGCATCGATCTCATCAAGTATCAGTACCCCTTCTGCTTCACTTTCAGCAATTGTTGAAGCCATCAATGCCAAACGTACACGGTTAAATTCACCACCACTCAGTGTATTGGTTGTAGACCCGCCAAGCAAGACATCTAGTACATCTGTACCATGAGGCGTTAAACTTTGTGTAGTAAAAGAGAAAGAGAGTTTTGGCAGTTTTAGTGTTTTCAGGTACCCTTCAAGCACCTCTTCAAGCAGCAGTGCCTCTTTTTTACGTGCTGTGGAAATTTGCCTTGCAAGTGTAGAAAGCTCCATATACTCCATACTTAAAAAAGACTCCAACATACTCTTGTCTTGTGCAATATTTTTGTACCCAGAAAGCTCTTTTTTCTTAGCCTCTTTATAGACCAAAGCCTCTTCAATGGAGCCATACCGTTGCTGAAGTGCCGTAATATCTGAAAGCCTGTCAAGTATCTCTTCTACATCCATCTCTTCAAGCTCAGAAGCCAGATGCTCCGTCTCTTCAAAATCTGCACGCACCTGGTTCATCGCATCCATAAACACAGAGGCATCTTTGTCTAAAAGGGTATAGACCTCTTCTACCGCAGATTCAGCAGCAAATATATCCATAGCCCTGCCCAGTGAAGCCTTGATTTTATCTATACGGGAAAGCTGTTTTTTCACTTGTAGCAGCGCTTCATCTTCACCTAATTCAGGATTTATTTTTTCTATCTTGTCTATCTCAAACTGGGCAAACTCCATACGTTCTGAAAGTACACTTTCATCTTCTCTTATCTTGGCAAGTGCTTCTGATTTTTGTCTATAGTTTGCATAACGTTTGGTATACTCTTTCAAGAGTTTTTTAAAGCTTTTGTTGTGTGAGAGTAAAGAAGCGTCTAGCATAGCAATCAGTTTAGCCGACTCAAACCCACTTTTATCACGCACAGAAAGATACTGTACATAAGGCGTAAATAATTCCCCTAAGCCTTTTTTAGAAATGTTTTGTCCCTCTAAAAAATACCGTAACTTCTCTTTCTTAACTGTTTTAATGGTGAGTTCATCTTCCAGGTCATAGGCTTCACTCTCAAGCGCCAAAGGTTTTTTAAGTGTCACTTCACACAGCTTTGCAGCACCTTGTGTACTGTAGCCAAAACTAGAAAGTATCGCTGACATAAGCACAGACTTTCCTGCACCTGAAGGACCGGAAAAGACCACAAGCCCTGGACTGAACCCTAACTCTACTTCTTTAAAAGTCACCAGTTCACGCAGAAACAAACGTTGTATCAAAGTTTGTCTCCCCAATGCAGTTTTTCTCTTAGCACAGCAAAGTAGTTACGCTCTTTTCTGTGTAAAAGTTTCGCTCCTATCTTTGCCCCTTCTATAAAAAGAATATCATCAGCAAGCAATTCATACACTTCCTGACCGTCTATTGTTGCTATAGCTTCATACTGCTCTGCATCAAACTCTATGCTGAAATCAGCCGGTACCACCAAAGGTCTCTGATTACCCAATGAATGGGCAGAAACAGGTGTGATAATAAACGCCTTGGTCAAAGGATACACAACAGGACCACCAGCCGCCAAATTGTATGCTGTGGAACCTGTAGGTGTAGAGATGATAACCCCATCTCCTCTATAAGAGTTAAATCTGTCTCCGAGTATGGAGGCATTCACCTGTACCATTTTTGAAGGTTGAGGAGAAGTGATCACCACGTCATTAAAAGCGAAAAACGCTTGCTTTTCTCCTGTACTTTTTTTGATATGACCTTCTATCATCATCCTGTCATCTATGCGGTATTCATCTGAAAAAAGTTGTTCCAAAAATGTCTCGACATCATCTATCGTTACATCTGCCAAAAAACCTAAATTTCCTGCATTTATGCCTACCACAGGCTTTTTAAATGCATAAGAACGACGTACCAAAGAAAGTAAGGTACCATCTCCGCCCAAAGAGACCAAAAAGTCTGCCTCAGCACACATATTTTCAAAATCAACACCTTCCAAACCTATCATATCTGCAGACTTTTGGGCAAGCAGTACAGCTATACCTTTGGCTTCAAATTGTGTTTTTATACGTTCAAAAAGGGTACGTATCTGAGGGTCATTGGGCTTTAAAATAAA
>DQVY01000090.1 GCA_015661535.1 Sulfurovum sp.
CAAAAAGACCAGACTCATCAAGGTAGATGACTTACCGCACATGACAAAGATAGAACGAGAGATCAACCTTATGCCTTTTGTCCCTTCACGTTATGCCGATAAAAGACACCGCTGTGATGAGATAGTCCACATTCAGGCACATGGGCTCATTAAGCGTATGTCGCATGCCAAGATTCAAAAGGCAGTCATAGGTATAAGCGGTGGCTTAGACTCTACCCTGGCCCTGCTCTCCACACATAAAGCCTATGAGATGATGGACTGGGATGTGACAGATATCATTGCTGTTACCATGCCTGGGTTTGGCACAACCATACGCACGAAGTCAAATGCAGTGAAACTTTGCGAGGCTTTGGGTGTGACACTTAAAACAGTGGACATCACAGAGATTTCACTCAAAGAGTTTGAAGCCATAGACCATGACAAAGAAGAGCTTTCTGTGACGTATGAAAATGTCCAGGCTCGCGCGAGAACTTCCATACTTATGAATATGGCAAACAAAGAAGGCGGACTGGTTATCGGTACGGGGGATCTTAGCGAAATAGCCTTGGGCTGGAGCACTTACAATGGTGACCATATGAGTATGTATGCACTGAACTCCGGCATCCCTAAAACACTCATACAGTATGTGATCGGCTATTATAGATCTAACGATAAAATTGCAGCTATTATTGATGATATATTGGCAACCCCTATAAGCCCGGAATTACTGCCTCATGAAGGTGATGAGATCGTGCAGGAGACAGAAAAAATTGTTGGGCCTTATGAACTGCATGACTTCTTTTTATACCACTTCATCAAGTACGGGGCAAAGCCAGTTAAAATCTTACACTTAGCTTCCATGGCGTTTGATACTAAATACGATGAAGAAACCATAAAGTCATGGTTAAAGCTATTTCTTCGCCGTTTTTTCACCCAGCAGTTCAAACGTTCCTGTATGCCGGACGGTCCAAAAGTAGGAACGATCTCTTTGAGTCCAAGGGCAGATTGGAAGATGGCTTCTGATGTGGATTTTGAGATTTGGTTGAAAGAGTTAGATTAACCTATACCAAAACTAATACAAAATATATTAGAATGCGATAAATAAATACTTACATAACATTAAAGGAAATAAAATGGCAATAATTGATTTAAAAAAAGAACATACACTTTTTGATGAGGCAAACCCTGAGTCCAGTATAAACTACCAAGGACACGGAGATGCATTTCTTAAAAAAGATTTGACTGAAGGGTTACAATACTGTGATGACTTGGAAAGAGAAGATGCCGAGGCATTGTTTAACAATGCAGATGAGTATTATTTTGGTGTAGCGTCTCTAGACTGGAAATATACATCAGCACTTCCAATGGGTAAAGGTAAACAAGCAATGTGGTTTGCCAAATATTGGAAAAATGGTTACTACGAAGCACCGTACGAATAGTAGGACAATCTTACCACTCTCTTGAGTGGAAGTTTATATACGCTTAGTATATAGGCTACTTGAAACATCTTTTTTCTCCCCATACCTTCAAAAGCCGGTATAGTGTACTATATGGCTATGACTCTACTAACTTAAGGAAACTTCAATGGGAACAAGACCAATTAAACATTTTATTAAAATTATTTTGCAAGGTCTCTTTTGGCTGCTTCCCATTGTTGCTATACTTATCATACTTTCCTGGCTCTATGGAAAGATCACTATGCTCGTAGGATGGGTCTTTAGGTTTATTGGGTTTGAACCGCATACGCATCAATTTATGTGGGGCTTGTTCGTCATCTTCATTTTTCTTCTTATACTTTATGTATTGGGATGGTTGGTTAAAACAAGACTGGCCGATATGCTTGAGTATATTTTTTGTAAAATACCCGGATACAATACTATTAAAGGACTTGTGGGGATCTTTAACTCTTCAAAAGAGGGAAAGAACCAGGTACTGGTCGTGGCCATTAAAGGTTTTGCAACGCAGGGCTACAATATAGGGCTCATGTATTCACAAAAAGAGAGTATTATCAAAGACCATTACACTGTTACCCTCTCTATGTCCCCTATACCCAATGGAGGATTTATGTTTGAAGTACACAAAGACAATATATTTGTCATAGAAAATGCCACCTTCGATAATAATTTACAGTACCTTCTTTCTATGGGAGTCAAAAGTTTGGCAGAAATTTTACACACAGAATCCAAAGAAATTGAAGCATTAATGCCTCTTGAAGCGTGGTTGTCAGAGCATAAATAGTATATATTTATATTATTTTATTTAATATATAAGGTGAACCCCAAGAAAATAAGCTATAATTTATGCGATGAAAGATGAGTTTCGAGTTCATCTATCGTGTGTTAAGTGTTATTGCTAGACCCCGAAAGACTCTCTCTGATTTGGATTCCACTTAAATTTTAAGTGAAAATTATTACCCAAAGGTACAAAAAATGGCAACATTAGTAAACGGAACTGTTAAATGGTTCAACGATGAAAAAGGTTATGGATTTATTCAACAAGAGAATGGTGGAGACGATGTATTCGTACATTTCCGTCAAGTTAACAACGACAACGGTGGACGTGTAACATTGGCTGAAGGTCAAGCAGTAACATTTGAAGTTGGTGAAGGTCAAAAAGGCCCACAAGCTGAAAACGTAACACCACTTTAGTAGTGGTTTTGCAGGCTTTTGCCTGCAAACTCTCCCTTTTTAAACTCTCCTCTTTTTAATAATTCACTTTTATATCTTTATCATAAGATATCTCAAACAATACTTCTATTTTTTTCGTTTCATTTTTCGCTAAAGAAATCTTCATTTCTATTTTTCCATTGTCTATTATTTTATAATTTATCTTTTTATCAGATTTTACTTCTAAAAGTTTTACTTTTATCTCATCGGTAATAGAAGTGGGTATACGTTCTACAACAGTAAGTGTTTTCACTTTATCTGACTTGTTGGTAAAAGTTAAAGTGAAGCCATCTTTTTTACGTGCAGTCCCACCAAAGATACCTGTTTCTCTTTCTCTTAAAACAATAGCTTCTCGTAATATCTTGATATCTTCGTCCACTTTGGTATAAATATCATATTTTTTATCTCTATACTCTCCTGATGCATTTTCATTGACCACTTTTGTACCAGACCTTACTTTCCAGCTGTTGCTGTCTATTTGGTATTTAGGGGTAAAGGAGCAGATATGAAATGCTTCTGTTTTTGTGTAGGGATAAGCTTTCAGTTCACAGGAAAGTGCGCTTTTCCATCTTAAGACAGGAAGTTCAATGGCAACACCTGTAGAAGGCAAAGTGAGATTTTTTATTTTATATTCTCTGGCATCTTCATAGCTGGCTATGGGGCTGGGCATAGCCACTTCATCACTTTGCATAGAGAGCATGGGCATTGCCATCTCTTTTTGCATATATTTTTTTGACGTGTTCATTCTTTTTCTTGGTACTGGCGGTGTATATTTACGTACTAGCCATGGAGAAAAATGTGTAGGGTAAACATGTTGACTGGCAGAACGGTAATAGAACATCGCAGTCTCCGCTTCAATATCGATACCAGAACGGTTTAGGATCGAAAGATATTGTGTGACTGAGATCTCTTTTTTATCTTGAATATCTGCCTCATATCTTGTAGAAAAAGTAACATAGCCATAAGGAATAATAAGCTCAAGTTCTTCTTTACATAAAGTGCTTGTCTCACTTGCCTGTGCTGCTGTTGCCTGTTTATTGAACTTTTTTTGTTTTATGGCTATCTCTTCTTGAAGTAACTTTTTTTCTCGTAAAAGTCTTGACTGCTCTGTACCGATCTGCTGTGCAGACAGTATAGATAATGCAGCATCAAAAGTTGTTGGTTGCGGCAGCGAGATCAGTTGTTCCAAGACTTTTTGTGTTGATACAATCTCTTGTACTTTGTATTCACCACTTCGTACGGAAGTGAGTAGTTTACAAAGTCGTTCCTCTTGCGGACAGGTACTTATCGTCATAAGTGCCAGAGGAGAACCTTCACACTTTGCCTGAACGCGTTTAGCAAAACCAATGAAATTGCTGTCTTGTACATAACGGTAAAATGTTTTATCTTGATAGACATCGAGGGTAGAAGCGTGAGAAACATTTGCACTGAGAAGCAGTGCAATTAGAGAGGTGGAAAGTTTCATAATAGTATCCTTTGAGGTATTGAATATTATTATAACAGATTATTTAGCGTGTTCTATTATCTTCGTCACATTCCAGGAGATAATTTTGGTTTTTGATTTTGAGGTAATTATAGATGGCTTTGACCTCTTCGTCTGTGAGGTAGTAGCGAGGCATGATTTTGTGGTAACTGTTGACAGCAGTGATCATCTCGGCAAGCGTTTTTTGGCGTATATCTGCACCTTTTAAAAGTTGTTTACCATGGATATCCCGGTATTCAACAATCGTTTTTCCCTGACCGCTCTCTCCATGACATTGAGAACAACTTACACCACGCGGATTGGCAAAAAGCATCTCTCCATACTCATAGTCAGAAATAAAATCTTCACTACCCCATACTATAAGAGGTAAAAATACCCATAAATGTTTCATACCCATACCAACCTTATCCCCGATGCCTAAACTATTTTTGATATAATACCTTAAAAAATATAAGGGCATTCTATGCAACTCATCGATGGTAAATCTTTAGCCAATAAAGTACAAGCTTCTGTTACGTCCCAGGTTGAACAACTTAAACAGGAAAAAAACATTGTTCCAGGACTGGCAGTCATACTTATTGGTGATGATCCTGCAAGTCATGCTTATGTTAAAATGAAGGCAAAAGCCTGTGAAAAGGTAGGGTTTTACTCTATTACACACAATATGCCCGATACTATTTCTCAAGATGAGATCATCGCAACCATTGAAATGATGAACAACAACCCTCGTATAGATGGCATCTTGGTACAACTCCCTCTTCCTAAACATGTGGATACAGACAAGATCCTTGAGGTCATTGACCCTAAAAAAGATGTAGATGGTTTCCATGCCTACAATGTGGGAAGACTTGTGACAAACCTTGACTCTTTTGTGGCCTGTACACCACTAGGTGTCATGAAAATGTTTGAAGAGTATAACATAGAGCTTGAGGGGAAAGATGTCTGTGTGGTGGGTGCCTCCAACATTGTGGGTAAACCAATGGCCTCCCTGCTTCTCAATGCCAACGCTACGGTTACTGTGACACATATATTTACAAAAGACCTCAAGGCGCATACTTCTCAGGCAGACATTGTTGTCGTAGGTGTAGGTGTACCAGGACTCATTAAAGAAGATATGGTCAAAGATGGGGCTATTGTCATAGACATTGGTATAAACCGTTTAGAGGATGGCTCTCTTGTAGGTGATGTAGATTTTAAAAATGTGAGTCCCAAGTGTTCATACATTACACCTGTACCCGGTGGTGTAGGCCCCATGACCATCGCAATGCTTTTAAGCAATACCGTCAAAGCGGCAAAAGGAAGAATATAGTGACAAAATTTTTAAAGGCCTTAGGCCGTTTTTCGAGTTCATGGACAGGTACGATCATTATCGTATTATTTTTAATATTTTTTGTAGCACAATCTTTTGTTATTCCAAGTGGATCTATGAAACGAACACAGCTCATAGGAGATTTCCTTTTTGCTAAGAAGTTCTCTTATGGTATCCCTACCCCTCATCTCCCATGGTTGGAGATCCCTATTTTGCCTGACTTTAACAACAATGGCCACCTTATAGAAGGTCCCAGACCGAAAAGAGAAGACATCGTCATCTTCCGTTACCCTAAAAATAACAAAATTCATTATGTCAAACGTTGTGTCGCAGTTGGCGGTGATGAACTTTTGTATGCCAATGAAAAACTGCTTATACACTTTCACGAAGGTGAAGGGTATATGAGAGAAAACTACCCGGCTGAAAAACTTAGAACACTTAGAGGAAAACTCTGGGTAGAAAACCCTTATATGGACAAATACCCGGGTATCCAATATGCCCCAGAAGGTACCGATATTTTCCAGGGACTTCTTCGTTATTATGCCTATAACAAAGAGATAGATATGATGCCCGTTTATGTAGACGGCTTAGATGTCCCAGCCTATAAAGTAAGAGAAAAGAAGATCAATGCACTCTACTCAAAAGTGGAAGAAGATCATTTCTATATGATAGGTGATAACCGTGACAACTCCAATGACAGCCGTTTTTGGGGTTCTGTACCATACAAACTCATTGTCGGAAAACCTTGGTTGATCTATATGAGTTTGGAACATCGTTCTTATGATTCTGTTCTTAATGGAGATGCTTATGGAAATGGTAAAGATAATGCACATTTAAAGCGTTTATGCGGCGATCTAGATATCGATAGTAAAGCATGTGAGGCATTATGGAATAAACAACGTTACACTGTACGTTGGGGACGCGTAGGAAGACGCATTGAGTCTATCCAATTAGAAGAACCTATAGAATAAGGAAATAATACTATGTCAATGAAGAAAAAATTTTATATCGCAACAGACCATGCAGGGTATGCACTGAAAGCCTATGTGAAAGACTTTGTTTTAGAACTGGGTCATGAGATCGTTGATCTTGGACCTGACTCTGCTGACCGTGTTGATTATCCGGATTTTGCTAAAAAATGTGCAGAAGCAGTCTTGGCAGAGGAAGGAAGCTTTGGCATACTCATTTGTGGTACAGGCATAGGTATCTCAATGGCAGCAAACAAAGTGCCAGGCATTAGAGCAGCACTCTGTCATGACCACTACACAGCAAAACTGACCAGACAGCATAACGATGCCAATATCCTCTGTTTTGGTGAACGCGTGGTAGGCAAAGGTGTCATAGAAGACATGATAGAAGCCTTTGCCTCTACAGAGTTTGAAGGTGGCAGACACGCAGGACGCGTGGCGAAGATAGAAGGCTGTGCATTTGGAGCTGATATCTAATGCACTGTAGGTCGGGATGCCCTCTTCCCGACGTAAATTTGCATACAATAATATTCGAGATCATTTAAATATTTGTCGGGAAGAGGACATCCCGACCTACAAAGGTTCACTATGAAAACACTCTCTGAAGAAGAAAAAAATATCATTTTAGAAAGCATCCGAGACATCCCCGATTTCCCAAAACCGGGCATCATCTTTAAAGATATTACTACCCTGCTCTCTGACCCTAAAGCATTAGATACTTTAATGACGCATTTGGAAAACCGCTATAAAAGTTATGACTTGGATTATATAGCCGGCATTGATGCCAGAGGGTTCATTTTTGGTGCTGTCTTGGCAGACAGACTGGGGTTGGGCTTTGTCACCATACGAAAAAAAGGGAAACTTCCTTACACCACCGTAGCAGAGAAATACAGCCTCGAATATGGTTTTGATGAAGTAGAGATACACATAGATGCTTTTGGTGATACAGAAAAAGCCAACGTGTTGCTTATAGATGACCTTATCGCTACAGGAGGTACTGCCGTAGCCGCTGCAAACCTCATTAACAAAGTGGGAGCTGTCTGTGTAGAGGCATGTTTTGTGATGGAACTTGGATTCTTAAATGGAAAAAAAGCTTTGCCTGCGCCGGTCTACTCTGTCTTAGAAATAGATTGATCCATTATGCGGGTTTATCTGTTTTTTTCACTTTTTCTTCTCCTCTTCTTTTCTCTACATTATCTTTTCTACTCCAGGGTCATTCAAAAACTTTTAGTCTCAGATGCAATGAAAAATTTTTTCATTGCACTTGTGGGGTTAAATTTTAC
The DNA here is from genome assembly GCA_015661535.1 of Sulfurovum sp. Classification (GTDB taxonomy): domain Bacteria; phylum Campylobacterota; class Campylobacteria; order Campylobacterales; family Sulfurovaceae; genus Sulfurovum. The sequence continues at coordinate 7,689 of DQVY01000090.1, forward strand.
TTTTAATATTTTGTATGTCATTGGACGCTATAGCGATTTCATCTCCAATACCTTTTATTATCTTTTTTCTCTTTCTATTGGCATTACACTTGTTATTTTTCTCTATCTGCTCTTGCATGAAGTACTGAATCTCTTTCATAAAACACTTAAAAATGTTGATATGGCGAAACGAGCATTTATAAAAAAGGGTGCAGATGGTGCCATGTTAGCCCTCTCAACCTCTTATGTTGCTGCAGGCGCCTATGAAGGGAGAAAAGAGCCTGTGGTCAATGTGGTCAAATTTGAGCATTTTGACTTTTCCATTGTACAGATATCTGACTTGCATATTGGTGGATTGATAGACAGGGCATTTGTCAAAGCTTCTGTACAAAAGATCAATGCGCTTAAACCAGATATTGTGTGTATTACCGGAGATCTTATAGACACGGCACTTGATAGTATTAAAGATGCCGTAAGGGAGTTAGAGAGTATTGAATCTAAACATGGTATCTATTATATTTTGGGTAATCATGAGTATTTTCATGATCCGCTTAAGATCATAGCCTTTATGAAAACAATGAATATCACCCTTCTCCTCAATGAGAACATACAAATAGATACACTAAAGCTCAATATTGTTGGTGTAACAGACCGTATTGGGTACAGAACAGGTCTTTTGCAACCAGATATTCATAAAGCATTTCAAAATATTGACAAAAGTTACAATACTATACTCTTGGCACATCAGCCAAAATTCATAGAAGAGCTTGGTCCTTACAAACCAGAACTTGTTCTAAGTGGACATACACACGGAGGACAGATATGGCCTTTTGAATACCTTGTAAGACTACAGCAACCCTACATCAAAGGACTTCATAAACTACCCAATGGCAGTCATATCTATGTCAACAGCGGTATTGGTTTCTGGGGACCGCCTATGAGACTTGCCTCACAGGCTGAGATAGCATATATTGTCTAAAAAAGATATACTGCACAGTAGGTACACATAATTTTACTAAGATTACAGATCAATAAGAGGATGAAATATGAATCCGCATTTACATCGACAATTACTGCGCAGGGTACTGTTGAGTGCTCTGTTCATCGCTATTTTAGCAGCATTGGTCACTTTAATGTATCAAACACAAAAAATGGAAGAACATGTAAAATCGGTTGCTTCAGAGACAGGGAACTCTCAGGTAAGCAGTTTTCTTCAACGCTATCGTGATGCCTGTGAAAAACAGCATACCATTGAACCAAATATTAACTTGGATGAAACAGGTTTTGTATTTATAGAGATCTTTGATACAAATATGAAACCTGTCTTCTCAAAAACAACAGAGACTTACCCAAAAATACATCAAGAGATAAATGCGATAGACCATCATATTGCTTATAACAATAACACAAGTGATATCAAGCTCATACACAATCATATAGAAAACCGTTTCTATATACAGATACTCTCTCCTGCCCTTCTTTCAGACAATAAACCTGGTTACATTAAAGTACTTTACCGTGTCAGTGATAAAGAGATACAACAAGTCTATACAGAAATTATTATCAATGTTCTCTTGGCTATTGCCTCGATCATCATTTTGTTTGCCATACTCTACCCTGTTATTTTGTTTTTAAATAAAAAACTTATTCAGCGAACAAAAGCATTGGCAGATGCCAACCTGGAGATGATGGATGTACTTGCCTCTGCCATAGCCAAACGTGACCATGAGACAGATTCTCATAACTACAGGGTGACCCTTTATGCTTTGGCACTTGGTGAAGCATTAGAACTTGATGATAAAGCAATGGCAGCACTTTTAAAAGGGGCTTTTTTGCATGATGTTGGGAAAATTGGTATTTCAGATACGATTTTACTCAAACCTGACAAACTCAATGAAGAAGAGTACACGACAATGAAACTTCATGTTGCCTATGGTCAAGAGATCATCGCACAAAGTTCCTGGTTACAAGATGCCCGTGACGTCATCGCCTATCACCATGAAAGATATGATGGCAGCGGTTATCTGAAAGGTCTAAAAGGTGAAGATATCCCTTTGAATGCACGCATATTTACGATTATTGATGTATTTGATGCCTTGACCTCTTCACGTCCTTACAAAGAGGCCTATACCTATGAGAGAAGTATTGCTATTTTAAAAGAGGGCTCAGGCACACACTTTGATCCTAAACTGCTTGAACAGTTCATTGCTATGATCGCACCGACCTATGCACTCATAGCCGGAAAAGAAGACATACGATGGTTGAAAGATAAACTTTTACCGTATACGGAACACTATTTGTAATTACCCTGCTGTTCCTTTGCCTTGTACTATCAAGGTGTAACCTCCTCTTTGCTATAATCCATACATTACAATTTGAAGAGAAACAGATGGATTTACATAAAGAGATATATATACCAAAACCAAGCCCACATGACCCAGATAACAACGGACACTTTGGCAGCATAGAAAATGGCCAGGTAGGCTTTGGTGGACGATTTGTCCCTGAAACACTTATGCCGGCACTTGAACAACTTAGACTGGACTATGAAGCAGTACGTTTTGATGAAGGCTTTTGGAAAGAGGTCGACTACTATTATAAAAATTATGTGGGACGTCCCTCTTCACTCTATTTTGCAGAAAACCTCTCCAAAGAATTAGATGCAAAAATATACCTTAAACGTGAAGACCTGAATCATACAGGTGCACACAAGATCAACCACTGTGTGGCACAGGCTGTTTTGGCCAAACGTTTAGGAAAAAAGAAGATCATTGCTGAAACTGGTGCGGGACAGCATGGTGTAGCAACAGCGACTGTAGCTGCACTCTTTGGTTTAGAGTGTGAGGTCTTTATGGGTGCCAAAGATGTGGCACGTCAAGAGCTCAATGTCTTTCGTATGAAACTGCTGGGTGCCAAAGTACACGCAGTAGAGTCAGGCTCCAAAACACTCAAAGATGCCATGAACGATGCCATTCGTCACTGGGTAACCAACGCAAGAGACACCTACTACCTCATAGGTACAGTAGCAGGTCCTCACCCCTACCCTATGATGGTACGTGACATTCAGTCTATCATTGGTTGGGAAGCTAAAGCGCAGTTAAATGTGGTGGAAGGGTGTTTACCTGATAAAGTCATTGCCTGTATCGGTGGTGGTTCCAATGCCCTTGGTATCTTCAATCACTTTTTACAAGATGAAAGTGTGGAGTGCATCGGTATAGAAGCTGGTGGTGAAGGCTTAGACAAAAAACATGGTTGTTCTTTGGAAAAAGGCAGCCCTGGTGTGCTTCACGGCCAACTCTCCTACCTTCTTCAAGATGAGGATGGACAGGTACAGGAAGCACACTCTATCTCAGCAGGACTGGACTACCCGGGTATAGGACCAGAACATGCTTTCTTGAAAGATGAAAACATTGTAAGTTACAATCACATCACCGATGACGAAGCTTTAGATGCGTTTGTATGGCTCTCACAGGCTGAAGGGATCATCCCTGCCTTTGAGTCATCACATGCCATTGCCTACTTGAAGAAAATGAAACCAGAAGAGGTGAAAGGGAAAACAATCTTGGTCAACCTTTCCGGACGCGGAGATAAAGACATGATACAGGCACAAGATATTCTTAAAGAGCAATTTAATTAAAAAAGAGAGAGAATGAATACATTTCAAATAGCAGAATCAGCATTGGCAGGTTATAAAGCTGAGCACCTTAGCGACGATCGTATCAATGCTTTGGTAGAACAAGCCAATACTCAGGTTGATGAAATAGCGCAAAATCAAGCACTGTATGATGATTTTAGAAGCCAGGTCAATGCCCCTGAAAATACAGACAAGATCATTCTCTGGGTTCTTTTTATGTCAAATGAAGACATCTGCTCTGAATATATCGATGCATTCGATAAAGATTTTACCGATACTATACCCATAAGTGACATAGCTGATCTGTTAATTTATCTTGTCTATATGAAAAAAGTGAAAGATACTGAGTTAGAGGGTTTTGACTATTTATCAGACTATGAAGATGAAGGGTTGGCAGATGTAGATCAATATGCACTTACCAATGCTTTTCTTTATATCCAAAAGTTAAAAGAAGTACAGATAGACTTTTAACTTTAGGGCACCATCAAAACTACGACGAACAGCTAATATGCGATATACCACCAACATTAAATAGTGCTATCGGTTTTAGACTATAGTATTTTTCCTCTATCTCTTTTGACTGCTCATCGTATGGTGCGGTCATCACGTCCTGCAGTTCTCTCATGAGCGTGTAGTCACCCTCTTCTGCCTCTTGATAAGCGGGTACAAGATGCCACTCTCGCAAAGTATATTTTGGGTTAACCTGTTTCATTTGTTTGGAAAGTGCTTCTTGCATTTCTGACAAAGCACCCTGTTGTCCTGTTAGATTGTTATGCGTAAGAGAGACTTTCCATTTTTCCAGCCACTGTGACCATCTTTCTTCCAGCCCTTCTTCCTCTTTTACATCCCTATAGAAGCTTTTTTTAAGTGGCTCAATATCTTCAGGTATCTGTGAGAGTTCACGAAAGAAGATCGTATAGTCAACATAGGTTTGCAGCATGAGCATTTCGAGTTCTTTAAAGAGTGCTGCATCAAAAGTGCCCAGTCCAATTTTACTAGCCCACATCTGTTTTATCTCTGTTTGCATAACTTTGAAAAATTCTTTTTCAATCTCTTCTAATTTCACGAGAGCATTCTTATCTGACGTTAATAAGGGCTGTAAAGCCATACAAAACATGTGAAAGTTACGTTCAGCTGCATGAGGTTGATTGAGAAATGCGAAGTGGGCACCACCACCTGTCCAAGGCTGATACTTCGGATTAAACAACTCACAAAATCCAAAAGGTCCATAATCGAGGGTAAAGCCTCCTGCTGCACAGTTGTCACTGTTGAAGTTCCCCTGGCAGTAGCCTACGCGTATCCAGTTTGCCACAAGTGCTGTGAGACGAGAACGGAATGCTTTTGAAAGAAAGAGCACTTTTTCTACGGTTGTTAAACTGGTGTCTATTACCTCACTATATTCCCGATTGATCAAGTGCAATACGATCTTTTCTAGCTCTTTCATGGCTTTTGGGTGCTCATTTTTACGTACACGGCGGGCAAAAAGTTCGATCTGCCCCACGCGAAGAAAGGAAGGTGCAACACGTGTTGAGATAGCAATTGCTTCAGATACCATCATATCGGGGTCTTTCGAGTGTGAGTCTTCCATATACCACGATCGTTGTACCTTTTGCATTTTTGAAGTGTATAGACTCAAAGAACGAGATGTTGGCACATCAAGCGCATACATATGCTCCTGTGCCAAAAACTCTCGAATACTTGAGCGTAAAACTGCACGACCATCTGCACCACGGCAGTATGGTGTTTGTCCAGCACCTTTGAGCTGCATCTCCCAACGTTTCCCATTGATCTTAGCTTCAAGAACAGAAATAGCACGACCATCACCATAGCCATTGCCCGTTTGAAAGGGGCATTGCTGGTAGTATTCTGTGCCATAGATAGAGAGTGCATACCCCGTTGCCCAGCCACGTTTTCGCATAGGTTCAGGTACTTCTGAAAGATCTCCCGAAAACATTTTTACAAAGTCATCCGATTGTGCCAGCGTATCTGCAAATCCCAGTTCCCTAAAAAATGTTTTGCTGTGTGCCACATACGCTGGTTCTTTTAGTGGTGTTGGTTTTACGGGGACATAGTGTCCCGTAAAGACTTGTCTGGGTGAATGGTCAACACCATCTTCTGTGGCTTCAGGATCGCAATGAAGGGTATCCATGAACGAATAATCTGCCAACTGTGCTAATTCATTAAGTGTTTCTATATCTTGAGAAGTTTGTGTTGTGTTATGCATCATATCTTTCCTTTTTACAATGCCCACATTATCCTTTATTTGCTTAATGTTTATTTTTACCCAGTTCTCGTGTAACAGCTTTAGCTGAGAAACGAGAAAGCACTACACTTTCTCTTCAACCTTCGTCATATACTTATTACTAACGATCACAGAAAGAGGTATCTGTACGATATAAGCGAACATGATTGGCAGTAGCATGGAGACGCCAAAGGTACCTGCTGAGAAGGTGGAGATGACCAGTCCCAAGGTAATGTACCGTGTGATACTCTGCCAGAAGGCAGCCCTCTCTTGTGGAGAGTCCATATTATAGATGAATCTTGAGGCGAAAAATACCAACATGTAAAATACAAATACGGCTACCAACGCAACAAAAAAGAGTTCTGGTTCAAAGTCGTAGATGTCTATGAGTTGTTGGGAGCTTTGTAATCCAAAGAGGTAAAAAAGAATGATAAAAATACTGATACGACTAATTATTTTTCTATAGGTTTGTATATAGCTCATCACCGGAGGCATAAAACGTATGACCCTGCTGGCAAAGAAGGGAATCACTATGAGTAGTGTGATGACAGGTTCCACAAAGCGGCTAATGTGAATAGATGCATCATAACTTACATCGAAATACCCTGCACTGTAGGTTGCAAAGAGATGTAAAAGAAGTAAAGAGAGGGAAACAAATATCAGATTTATAAAGAGAAGCAAGAAGCCAAAAGAGGTGTCTGCATTGGAGCGTTTTATCCAGTGCATGACCATCCCTCCTCCACTTAGAAGTGAAAGTAAGAGTAGTCCACCTGTAATACCAAAGTCATTGGTTGTAAAGCCAATAGCCAGGGCAAAAAGAGGAAGTAAAATATAATTTACTATAAAGCCTTTGAACAATATGGCTTTATGTGTCCATACCAACTTTACATCTTTTAATTCAAATTTAAAGAGTGATGGCATGATAAGTGTCAAGCCTGCGAAAAGACAGATGTTAGTACTGAAAATGAAGCCATCGGTATTGTATCCGTAGAGAAAACCAAGTATTGTTCCCAAAATAACGATAAAAATCAATTGCATGATATTCCTTTTTTATTTTTTGAATAGTATACTATAAAAATTAGCCTATATTTTGATATACTCCAAGAACTAAATAAAACATATATAAGGACCATTCATGAATTTTGAATTAACTGCACTCCCGGTGCAAGATGTCGATGCGCAGATAGAAGTGATCATTGTTGTCAACCATCATTTAAAACACTCTTTTGTACAAGACAAAAAACTACTAAAAAAAGCAGGCTTCTCTGCGGGACAAAATGAAACCTGTCTACTCATCGGAGAAGGCAGACTCTATGTAGGTGCTGCCTCTTTAAAAAGCACAGACCTTCGTACAGCAGCAGCTTCAGCTATAAAAGCATTAAAAGGTACAAAATACAGATCTTTAAAGATCGCAACCTATACTAACAAAGGCTGTACCTATAGTTTACGTGCCATGGCAGAAGGGTTTATTTTGGGTGCGTATACGTTTGACACCTATAAAAGTAAAAAAAGCAAAAACAAACTCAAGCAGATATCTATCTCTTTGGAAGAGTACAATGGTCTTGAGATCGACATAGAAAAAGCATCTGTGCAGATACACAAGGCCCAGATCACAGCAGATGCCACAAACTTTACCCGTGACATTGTCAATACCACACCAGATGACTGTTACCCCGAAGTGATGGCAAATATCGCTGAAGGTATGGCTGAAGATACGGGACTCTCTTGTAAGATCCTCAAACCAAAAGCACTCAGAAAAGAAAAAATGGAAACACTCTTGGCGGTAGCACGTGCTTCTCGCCATGCACCTAGAGTGATACACCTTAGCCATAAGCCTAAAAATCCTAAGTGTGTCGTGACACTTGTTGGTAAAGGGCTTACGTACGATTCAGGTGGATTAAGTTTAAAACCTGCAGACTTTATGGTAACGATGAAGTCAGACAAAAGTGGCGGGTCAGCGGTTATTGGCATTATGAAAGCAGTAGCAGAACTTGATCTCCCCATAGAAGTACATGGTTTTGTCGGTGCAGTGGAAAATATGATAGGCGGCGATGCCTACAAACCGGATGATGTACTTGTGGCTAAAAATGGCAAAACCATAGAGATACGGAACACCGATGCTGAAGGTCGTTTGGTACTTGCAGACACACTCTGTTATGCCCAGCAAGAGGTCAAAGCAGACTACCTTTTTGACTTTGCAACACTGACAGGCGCTTCTGTGGTGGCTGTAGGGCATTACACCTCTTCTATTATGGGGAACAATAAAAAAGTACAAGACCTGGTGGTAAAAGAAGCACATAATGCAGGTGAATTGGCCACGGCACTGGACTTTAACAACTACCTAAAGAAAACGATCAAGTCTGAAATTGCAGATGTATGTAACATTTCCAATACACGTTATGGAGGGGCTATTACCGCAGGTCAATTCCTTTCAGAGTTCATTGACAAAAAACATGCAAAAAAATGGGCACACATAGACATAGCAGGACCTGCTTTTGTAGAACATGCCTGGGGTGAAAACCCTCATGGTGCCTCAGGTGCCGGTGTGAGAATGATGGTGAAGCTTATAGAAGGTTTAGCAACAGATAAGAAGCATTCATAATGCAGGGTCGATAAAATCGACCGTTTAATGAAGGTTTAGGTGACAAGCCAAAGCTTCTTTTACCATAGTATTGGCGATCATCTCTCTGTCGTTGACGATATGTTTGATCCCCAAGTCTGAAAATACTGCTTCCTCTTCACTGTTGTTCACTTTAACGATACTGTTGATGTTCGGATCAAAAGAGACAATGTTCTCACAAATGAGTTGTCTCTGTGTGGCATTTTCAATCGTAACGATGATCGCCGTACACGCGTTAATATTAAAATGGGAAAGTACCATTTTCTGTGCAGCATTGGCAAAGTAAATGGCCTCTTCCCCTTTTGCTATCTCCGCATCTACGATCTTCATATCATGTTCGATGATAAGATAAGGCAATTTTCTTTCTCTAAATGTTTTTACCAATTTTTGTCCTATAGGTCCATAACCACAGACAATGATATGGTTTTGATAATTGTCTACCTTGAGCGCACGTTCACGTAAGACCAGAGGCTCTTTTGAAAAGAGATCTGCCAATTTTTTAATATTTTTTAATACAAAAGGGGTAATGATCATCGATATGACCACTGTAATGATCATGATCTGGTTCAATTTCGGAGAGAGAAGCTCGTTGGCACTGGCAAGGGCAAAAATAGCCAGGGAGAACTCCCCTACTTGAAACAGTGCCAAAGATGCTTTGACCGCAGTTCTCTTTTGTACAAAAAACTTTAAAAGCGTAAAAAGGAGTAAGCCTTTAAGAAGCATGATGCTCACTAGTAAAAAGAGGATAATATGCCCATAATCCAAGAGTGAATGCCAGTCAATGAGCATACCGATAGTCACAAAGAACACACCCAGAAGTATGTCTCTAAAGGGGATGAGGTCTGCCTCTACCCTGTAGCGGTATTTGGTGTCTGCTATCATCATACCTGCAAGAAATGCTCCCAGAGAATAGGTAAAACCAAAAACATGCGCCAAATAAGAAGCACTCATGACCCCAAGCAGCACAGAGACTAAAAATATCTCTTCAGAACCTGAAGACATGATCCAGCCAAATAGATGTTCAAGAAAATATTTGCCTATGAGAAAAATAATGAGAAAAACGACAATGGCAGAGGCAACGGTTTCAAGTAAAAGTGTTGAGACAGAGGTTGAGTCTGAAGCGAAAAAGGAAACCATAAGAAGAATGGGGATCACAGCAAGGTCTTGAAAAAGTAAGATACCCAGTGTCACCCTGCCATAGCCTGTATGGATCTGGTTGTTCTCATTGAGTATTTTTAAGACAATGGCAGTAGATGAGAGTGCAAGTGCTGCCCCTATAACAATGGCAGATTTCATCTCCAGATCAAAGATCCATAACGACAAGAGGGTAAAGAGAATGCCTGAAAAAATGACCTGCATCCCTCCAAATAGAAAAACTTCTTTTTTCATTTTTTTAAGATTGTTGACCGAAAATTCCAAGCCTATGGTAAACATCAGAAAGACAATACCAAACTCTGCAAGATGGCTTAACATCTCTCTTGAATCTTCTGCAAAATGGAATATGGACGATATGGCAAAGCCTGCGAAGACATACCCTATCACAGTGGGGATATCAAATCGTTTTAAAATAACATTGAGTATGGTAGATATACTCACAGTGATGATAATGACCAGTAAAGCATTTTCCATTCGAGTTCCTGTTTTTTCTTACTTGGGTAGTATTATACACTATTCACAGTATTATTAGAGGAGACCTTTATGTATATTACACCAACATTTCGCTAAAATCACAGCATTATATATTCAAGGATTATCATGGGACTAGGCATCGGACTTGTTGGACTACCAAACGTAGGGAAATCTACAACTTTTAACGCACTCACAAAAGCACAAAATGCAGAATCTGCAAACTACCCGTTTTGTACGATAGAACCAAATAAGGCAGTGGTACCTGTACCAGACAAAAGACTAGATGAACTTGCTGAGATTGTAAAACCTGAAAAAGTACAATACTCAACCCTTGATTTTGTAGATATTGCAGGTCTTGTTGCAGGTGCGAGCAAAGGAGAAGGTTTAGGTAATAAATTCTTAGGTAACATTCGTGATACAGAAGTGATCTTACACATTGTAAGATGTTTTGCAGATGATAACATTGTGCATACAGAAGGTTCTATTGATCCTATTCGTGATGTTGAGATCATTGAACAAGAGTTACTTTTTGCTGACATAGATGCGGTGCTTAAGCGTGTTGAAATGCTTAAGAAAAAGGCTAAAGGGAATGACAAAGATGCCAAAGAGCAGCTTGTGGTTGCTGAAGCCCTGCTTCTTCACATAGAAGATGGTGCTCCTGTCTCAACTTTTGAAGACAAAGAGAGTGACGGCTTTCTGGCAATGAACAAAGATTTGCGTTTGCTTACTTCTAAACCTATCATCTATGGTGCGAATGTAGATGAAGATGGCCTTTCTGAAGACAGTGAATATGTAGAAAAACTTAAAGCGTATGCATCTGAAAGAGACTCTGAAGTCATCAAACTTTGTGCCAAAGTAGAAGAAGACATGGTAGACTTTGATGATGATGAAAGAGATGAAATGTTGGCAGACCTTGGGGTCACTGAGTCTGGTCTTGAGCAGATCATTCATAAAGGCTTCGATAAACTGGGACTACAGTCTTACTTTACCGCTGGTGTAAAAGAAGTGCGTGCCTGGACCATTCGTCAAGGGACAACGGCACCTAAAGCAGCAGCAGTCATCCATAATGACTTTGAAAAAGGCTTTATCCGTGCAGAAGTCATCAGCTATGAGGATTTTGTTGAATTTGGCGGTGAATCAGGTGCCAAAGAAGCAGGTAAAAATAGACTTGAAGGAAAAGAGTACATTGTCCAAGATGGCGATGTGATGCACTTTAGATTTAATGTATAAAAGGAATTTTATGGTTCATAGTAAAAAACTTATAATGATTTCACTTGTTGCTTTGGCACTTCTTGGGTGCGAAACAAAAAAAGGTACCTTTTTAGAAACAGTTGAAAGTCAAAATGATGTACCAACAGCAGTTGCCAAACTAAAAAGACTCATCAAAGAACAAGGTTTGAACTATTTTTATACGATTGACCATAAGGCAAATGCTACTGCGGTGAAGATGAACTTGAAGCCAGAAACGGTTGTCGTTTTTGGTAACCCTAAAATGGGAACAGTATTGATGAACTGTAATCCTTCTATGGGCTTGGACCTGCCTTTGCGTATGTTATTTACGACAGACTATGAAGGTATAACGACCATCATGTATACCAATCCGGAGTACTGGTCACTGAAACATAACATTAAAGACAAAAATTGTTTGTCCATTTTAAACAAAGCAAAAATGGCATTGGCCAATTTAGCAGAAGAAGCAGGTAAAAAATAGATGCTTATCTCTACAAATGAAATACTCTACCGTATACAAAAAGCACTGAAATTAAGCATAGCAGATATGTTAGAAGCTTATACATTAGAAGACTATGAGATGGAGCCTTCTCACTTGGAATCTCTTCTTAAACGTCGTCTATCTAATGGCTTTATGCTGTGTTCTTATGAAGAGCTTGGTGTTTTCCTCGATGGACTTGTGACACTGAAGCGTGGTCCTTCTCCTAAAAAAAAGAGTGATGAAGTAGTTGAACTTACCAATAACCTCATACTTAAAAAACTGCGAATCGCTTTGGAACTAAAAGAGGCAGAAACAGAGATCATCTTTGGTCTGGCCGAAGTGGAACTTAGCAAACAGCAACTGGCTTCCCTCTTTAGAAAAGAAGGGCATAAAAACTTCAAACCATGTTCCGATGAACTTCTTATGGCATTTTTAGATGGCTTAGATGAGTTCTACTTCATCGGTGGAGATATGGAAGACTAAATGAAACATACAGACTTTTTAAGATCACTTAAAAATTTAAGAAGTCGTCTCGAAGAAGCTAAAAAGAAACCCCATTTTTTTCCTATGCTTAAAGAGGAAAATAGAGAAAAAGTATATTGTGTTTGCAAAGACTCTAAGGGTGAAAGTAAATATCTTTACAGTTCACAAAAAGAACTGGAATATATGCTCTCTTCAAAGAGCATCACCCTGCATGCCTACCCCTGCCCTTATGAAAAAGGATGGCACTTAACAAAAAA
>DQVY01000269.1 GCA_015661535.1 Sulfurovum sp.
ACATTGAATAAAAAAGTGGTGACCCTTCATGGATTCGAACCATGGGCCCATTCCTTAAAAGGGAATTGCTCTACCAACTGAGCTAAAAGGTCACATTTTAGGTACTTATTACTTGAATAAGTGGACGGAATTATAGCTCAGAAACCTTTGATTGTCAAGAGGATTTAGGGAAATATTTCAGATATTTAATATTTTGCCTAATTTCTCTATGGAAAACAACGTTGCCTGCGCTTGAATGTCTTCCCTGGAACCAGAAAAATGACAGTGAAATACTTCTTGTATAAAAGGTGTTTTTATACCTATATAGACGGTGCCTACAGGTTTGAATTCTGTACCGCCTGTAGGTCCTGCTATACCAGAGACAGCAATAGCATAGTCAGATTCTGCAAATTTCTGTATACCGTCTAACATCTGTGATACACATTCTGAACTTACCGCACCAAATTCATTGAGTATTTTGTTTTCAACACCCAGCCATCTGTGTTTAATCTCATTTGAGTAGGTAACACAGGATCCGTTAAGTATGGAAGATGCACCAGATACAGCAGTAAAAGCTGCAACAATACGTCCACCTGTGCAAGATTCTGCAAAAGAGACAGTCTGTTTTTGTTCTTTTAATCTTTGAATAATTTTTTCTACTAAATCGTTGGTGTTTTTCATAAGATAATTGTAGCAAAAGTAGCCTCTAATCCTCTTTTAGATACAATCACGGGATAATATAACAGGGGCGACCCTCATTAAGGTGTTATCGACAATGGATTACAAAGACACACTTCTCCTTCCCAAAACTGACTTCCCCATGCGCGGGAATCTTCCAAATAATGAACCTAAAAAGTATAATGCCTGGTATGATGCAGATATTTATGAGCAGATGAAAGCAAAACGTGAGGGTGCTGAAATGTTTACCTTGCATGATGGTCCTCCTTATGCCAATGGTGATATTCATATTGGTCATGCACTCAATAAAACACTTAAAGACATCATTCTTAAATACAATTACTTTCAAGGCAAAGCAGTACGCATGACGCCAGGTTGGGATTGTCACGGTTTGCCAATTGAGCAAAAAGTAGAAGAGAAACTTGGTAAAAGTAAAAAAGAGGCGATGCCAACAGAGAAGTTTAGAGAGCTTTGTCGTGCACATGCAGCCAAATTTGTAGACATTCAACGAGACGGATTTAAACAGTTAGGGATTATCGCTGATTGGAAAAACCCTTATGTAACAATGGATTTCAAATTTGAAGCTAATATTTACAGAACACTTTGTGAAGTAGCACAAAAAGGTCTTTTGGTTGAAAGACACAAACCGATCTTCTGGTCATGGGCTGCAAGAACAGCTTTGGCTGATGCAGAAGTAGAGTATGAAGATAAAGAAGATTATTCGATCTATGTACATTTTGAACTCTCGGACGCTGCTAAAGAAACATTAGGTCTAGAAGGTAAAGCAGGACTTGTCATCTGGACAACCACGCCTTGGACATTACCATCAAATACAGGGATTGCTTTAAATCCTGAAGAGATGTATGTTTTAACAGAAGATGGACATATTGTTGCAGATGCACGTTATGATGCCATGATAGAAGAGGGTGTGGTTTCTGGTCATGCTTCAAGAAAAATTGCTGCTACAGAGATGGAAAATCTTCTTTGTATTAACCCTGTGAATAGTAGATCTTCGAAAATCGTACTCGGAGATCACGTCCTTATGGATGGTGGATCAGGTTGTGTACATACTGCACCGGGACATGGTGAAGAGGATTACAAAGTAGGACTTAAATATGGGCTTGAAGTGGTGATGCCTGTGGATGAAAGAGGGTGTTACGATGAGTCAGTTGTTGGTTTAAACCTGCTTCCTAACCCTGAAGAATTTGTAGGTATGCATATCTTTAAAGCCAATGAGCCGATTTTAGAAATACTCGGAGATAATCTTTTAAAACAAAGTAAATTTTGGCACTCCTATCCACACTGTTGGAGAACAAAAAAGCCACTTATCTACAGAGCAACGAACCAATGGTTTATCTCTATAGATGACAAAGCAGAAGGTGCCAACGAGACGCTTCGTGATACAGCACTCAAGGCCATAGAAAATGTAGATTTTTACCCTAAAACCTCTAAAAACCGTCTCAAACCGATGATAGAAGGAAGACCGGACTGGTGTATTTCCCGCCAGCGTTCTTGGGGTGTACCTATAGCATTCTTTAGAATTAAAAGTACCAAAGCAGTGATATTTGATGCAGATGTACTGGAACATGTTGCTGCTTTGTTTGATGTACATGGTGCAGATGCCTGGTATGCAATGAGCAATGCAGAGCTTTTACCTGAAGGAAGCAAATATAACCCTGATGATCTGGAGAAAATATCAGACATTTTGGATGTATGGTTTGATTCTGGTTCTACATGGAATTCGGTACTAAGTTCTGGTAATTATGATGCAGGGGAGTACCCTGCGTCACTTTATATTGAAGGTTCTGACCAACATAGAGGTTGGTTCCAGTCTTCATTGTTACTCTCTTCAGCAGTCAATGAAGTATCTCCTTATAAAACACTGATCACACATGGCTTTACCGTAGATGATAAAGGCGAAAAAATGTCTAAGTCTAAGGGTAACGTGGTTGCTCCGGACAAAGTCATTAAGCAGTATGGTTCTGAGATCTTACGTCTTTGGGTAGCACTTTCTGATTACCAGAGTGACTTGAAGATCTCCGATGGTATCTTGAAGCAGACAGCAGAGCAGTATAGAAAAATACGTAATACCTTTAGGTTTTTACTCGCGAATGTAGACGACCTGGAAGCATACGTAGAAAATGATGCTTATGGTGAACTGGACAGATGGATCTTGGCCAAAGCAGGTGAAGTATTTGCATCGGTGAAAAGCTCTTTTGACGAATATGATTTCCTCAGAGGTTTTGCCACACTCAACCACTTCATTACTAATGAACTTTCAGGTATCTACATGGATATCACCAAAGACAGACTGTATTGTGAAGATAAAAACGAT
>DQVY01000003.1 GCA_015661535.1 Sulfurovum sp.
GATAGATCAGAAAGAGCAAAATCTAAAAATTATTATGATGCATGATATTTTTGTGACAAGAGAAGAGAGAATGAAAACAAAATCGATTGCCTATGCAGAGATATTCAGACCCGCCATTATAGGAGATGTGGAGGAGATCTTACGCAAGATCTATATTGACAATGTGATGATCAATGAAGCCTGTTGTAATGAATCAATGCAAAAAATTCAAACGTTCACTGTTTCAGAAAACAGCCTTTTTGATAAACTGGCCTTTGAGAAGTTTAAAGGCAGAACGATCTTAGTGGTTGACAGTAGTCCAATACAACTTAGTATTGTGAAAAATATTTTATCTATAGATGGTCTTAGTATTCTGACCGCAAAAAATGGCAAAGAGGCTTTAGCTGTACTTGAAGGAAACGATGTAGATCTCATATTTTCAGAAATAAATTTGGCAGAACTTGATGGCTGCTCTTTGGCAAAAAAATTGAAAAAAGAGTCTGCATATGAACACATTCCAGTGATCGCTGTGAGTTCCTTCTCTTTTGATTATGAATTGATGAAGATGATAGAGCATGGGATTACAGCACACATACCCGTGCCATTTAAAAAAGATCATTTTTATAATGCTTTGCATAGATATCTTTTAAAAGGTATCTAATAGCGGTGTAACCCCTCTTTTAAACTCCAAAAGGTATAATAGTGCTATAAATTGTTGCAGGAGAGCTACGTGAGCATTAAAGATGATGTGAATTATGTCAAAAAAGAGTTAAGCGGTGATGAAAAAGTACTTGAGAGTGCGTTTAAACTAGAAACACTGTATAAAAAACATAAGTTGAAAATATGGGGTCTTATGATTGCTGTATTTGTATATTTTGCCGGTACTGCAGTGATGAATGCTATGCATGAAGCAAAACTGGTGAAAGCAAATGAGGCATTTTTAACGCTTCAGACCAATGCAGAAGATGCCAATGCTTTAAAAGTACTCAAAGAAGAAAACCCGGCATTGTTTGAGCTTTACAGCTATGCAACAGCAGTAAAAAAAGAAGATATAAAGACCTTAGAGACTTTGTCAAAAAGTAAAAACGCTGTGATCTCTGATGCAAGCGGATACACAGTAGGGGTTTTGAAGAAGAAACCGGTAGATTCAAAACTCTATAAAGAATTGGTATTGTTCGAAGAGGCGTATTTGGCTATTGGTGCAGGTGATATGCAAAGTGCCAGAAATAAGCTGGAACTTATAGATGAACGTTCACCTCTTGGTGTGATCACAAGTTTTCTTAAACATTTTACTATAAAGGTAAATTAATGAAGAGCGTATCTCTTAGCTTGGTGTTGTTGGCTGCATTGTTGTTTTCCGGGTGTAGTTCTAAGAAATATTTTGAACCTGAAAAAACATTTTCAGCCTCAAATGCTGTACATTCTTATGGTGATACTATGGTTGATTTGAGTCGTAACGGCGGGACACTCGCATCGGGGAGATACGTAGGGAAATCAGGTGTAAGCAAGATAAAGATCCCGGAAGGATACAGGTTTTTAAACGAAAACAGCAAGTATGTGCTCACGACTAATGTTGAAGGTATGTTAAATGTGATCGATAAAAAGACCCAAAAATCTGTACATACTGTCAATCTGGAGATCCCTGTAGTTGCTGCCAGTATTCAAAATGGTCTCATAGGATATGTTCTGAATAACAATACCTTTGGTGTCTACCGCATGTCAGACAAAAGCAAGTTAGTTGAAAGCCGTTCTGAAAAAACATTTGCTATAGATACCAGAGCTGCAAGTCCAATGTTCATAGAAAATTTACTTGTGATGCCTATGCTTGATGGTAAATTGATCATTGTTGATATCTATAATGCCGAAAATGCAAAAGTAGTCTATATATCCAGTGAGAAAAACTTTAACAATGTGATTTACCTTTCACGAAAAGGAAATACCATGGTTGCGGCCACACCAAAAAGAGTAATTACTTTAGGGGACAGTGGACAAAATGAGTATCAGGCAAATATTTCTGAAGTAGCAGTTACTGCAAATAGAATTTACCTCTTTACAAAAGAGGGAAAGATCATTGCCTTGAGCCATGCTCTTGAAGAGTTAAAAACATCTAAGTATAAATTTGCACACTATGCAGTAGCTACAGCCTTTGGTGGCAGGGTGTATGCTTTAGACCAGCAGGGTTCACTGATCGTGCTGAATGCTGATCTGAGTAAAAGCAAGATCTATGAGTTAGGTGAGGTGGATGAACCGGCATTTATCACAGGAACAAAACTTTACAAAGATGGTAAGATCATTGAACTCTCTAAATTAGGTTATGAATAATAATCTACTCGAAGCATTTGAAGAGTATGCAAGTGTCACTAAGGCACTTGATATTCAAACCGTTTCTTCTTACCTTTCTGACCTTAAACAGTTGGAAGCCTCAACAGATAAAACACTTACAAAACTAGATACCACAGATGTCCTGCAGTTTTTAGCAAGCTTTGAAAACAAACGCACACTCAATCGTAAACTCTCTTCTGTCAATGCATTTTTTCATTTTTGTCATACCCAGGACTTCAGCCATGAAAAGATCAAGATACCGATGTCCAAAGTGCCTAAAGATCTACCAAAATATGTAAGCAATTCTGAAATATTGGAAGGTTTGCAAAGTATTGACAGAAGCACTACACTAGGTCTTCGCGACTATGCCCTGATACTCTTTCTTTATGCCAGCGGATGTCGTATTTCTGAAGCACTCTCCATACAGAGGTCTGACATTGTGGAAGGCTGGTTAAAGATACGTTTTGCAAAAGGTGAAAAAGAACGTGTGGTACCATTGGCACCCATAGCTACAGAGGCATTGGAAGCATATCTTGCAGCTGAAGAGATGGCCTCTTCCTACCTGTGGCTTAACTATAAAGGGGATGTCTTGAGTCGTATTTCAGCCTATAAAATTGTCAAAAAATATTTGGGTGTTTCTCCCCATGTATTACGACACTCTTTTGCCTCTTCACTCATCATAGGGGGTGCAGACCTTCGTGTGGTACAGGAACTGCTTGGACACGCTTCTCTTGAGACCACACAGATCTATACCCATATTCAAAAACAAAACTTGGCAGATACTATGCAGAAGTATCATCCCTTAAAAGGTGTATCATGAAAGAAATCGTAGAATATTTAAACCATAAACATATTATTTTTAAATCGCTCAAAGAGATAGCACCCAAAGAGTTAGGTTCACGTAAAAAAATATCACTCTATTTGGGGGTTGATCTAAAAGGGTATTATGCTTTGGTGATGTCGCTTGAGAAAAAGAGCAGGGTACTGCGTAAAGAAGTAGAAGATCTCATACTTTTGCATGAAAAGGTGGAATCTTATATTGACTCCAAGATCACAAAAAAATATATACGCATCAAAGCCCCTTTGTGTTCAAAAGCAAAAGCATTGATGGAAGAAAAAGGCTGGAAGGTGTGGCATGAATTTACAGGCTGATCTGTTGCTGGCAGATATAGGGAATACCTACTTTCATGTTTATGACGGCAAGAAGGTAGAACATCTGTTGTATGAAGATGCTATTGCAAAGTATAAAGAGAAAAAGCTCACTTATATCTCGGTCAATCATCATCTTGGAGAACAAATAGAAGCGATAACACTGTGGAAAAACATCTCTTCTTTGCTACATATCCCTGGAGAGTATGAGACCATGGGCGTGGACAGAAAAGCCTTGTGCCTTAGTCATACTTCCGGTGTTTTTGTAGATGCGGGGAGTGCTATTACTGTGGATGTGGTAGAAGAGGGTGTCTATAAAGGTGGGTTTATTTTACCTGGTTTAAAAGCTTATGAGAAGAGCTACAAAGGTATTTCACCTGTACTGGAGAGTGACTTGGAAGAGGGCTTAGATCTTGACAGACTGCCGCGTACAACAAAAGAGCAGATAAGCTATGGTATAATCGCGTCTATAAAAGCACTCATAGACAAACATTGCAAGGGACAGGTACTCTATTTTACAGGAGGAGACGGTCACTTTCTTTCTACCTTTTTTCCAAAGGCACGATATGATGAAATGTTGGTTTTTAATGGGATGAAAAGCGCACTAAAAGAACAAGGGTTAACATGTTGACAATAGCACTTCCAAAAGGAAGAATAGCAGAGCAGACACTAGAGATATTTGCTGAGATTTTCGGTGGAGAATTTAAGTTTGAGGGTAGAGAACTCATTTTAGATATGGGTGAGTTTCGTTTTTTAAATGTACGTAATCAAGATGTACCTACCTATGTAGAGCATGGCGCAGCAGACATAGGTGTGGTGGGACTTGATGTGATTACAGAAAAAGAGCTGGACATCATTCAACTGCTTGACATGCAACTGGGTAAATGTAAAGTGGCCATCGGTATTAAAAATGAAGATGAATTGGACTGGTCCCGCCCAAATATTAAGGTAGCCACCAAAATGGTAAACATTACCAAAAATTACTTTGCACAAAAAGCTGTAGGGGTAGAAGTGGTAAAACTCTATGGCTCCATAGAACTGGCACCGTTGGTCGGTTTGGCTGATGCCATTGTGGACATTGTTGAAACAGGGTCAACCATGAGAGAAAATGGTTTAAAAGTAGCCGAAGATATTATGGATTCTTCTGCACATCTCATCTCCAATAAGAACAGTTTTTATGCCAAAAAAGCAGAGATACTCTCTTTGTATGAAAAAATAAAAGTTGTTGTAGAAAGCCGTGGCTAAGACAAACGCTGACTCCCTTGACCTCTATGCCAAAGTAGAAGATCTGCTTGGTGTCAAAGAGGCCTCTCCCAAACTTTATGCCCACTATTTACTTTTTTTAAATACCCTCGAATTTAACAACCTTTTAGATGTGGGTTGTGGCTCAGGAGACTTCCTTCAACAGATGCAGCAAGCCTTGGACATACCCAGTGTCAAAGGTATTGATCTAAGTCCTCTTATGGTAGAAAAAACAGTTCAAAAAGGCTACGATGC
>DQVY01000120.1 GCA_015661535.1 Sulfurovum sp.
TTCTGATGTTTGCACTGGCACTTGTATTGCTTATGCTTGGGTTTCAGGTTGCCTTTGTCTTTGCAGGGGTGGCACTCTTCTTTGCATTGATCACCGATGAAGTAGGTCTGCATACTTTAGAGATGCTTCCCTACCGAACCTACGGCATTATGGGCAATGTCACACTGATGGCAGTACCGCTGTTCATCTTGATGGGGCTCATACTTGAAAAATCGAAGATGGCAGAGGGTTTATTACTTTCTATGGGAAAACTCTTTGGTCAAGTGCGAGGTGGTTTAGCCATCTCTGTGGTACTTGTAGGCGCAATACTCGCAGCCAGTACAGGCATCGTAGGGGCGTCGGTGGTCATGATGTCTTTGATCGCTTTACCACTCATGCTAAAGCATAACTACAGCCCGGCACTGGCATCGGGGAGCATTGCTGCATCTGGTACGCTTGGACAGCTTATTCCTCCTTCTATTGTACTCATCATACTTGGTGATCAAATGCATTTATCTGTTGGCGATCTCTTTCGTGCTGCAGTGGTACCGGGACTTCTGCTGATAACACTTTATATTCTCTATATATTGATACTTGCCTATTTTTCCAAAGAGAGTGCACCTGCCATTAGCTCGGATGAACCTTATGTGGAGATTGTCAAAGAGGCGGTCAAAGAGATCATTCCTCCTTTGTTACTCATCGGGGTGGTGTTAGGCTCTATCTTTGCAGGGATCGCTTCTCCCTCTGAATCGGCAGCCATTGGGGTACTTGGGGCTATTGTTTTGGCAGTCTATAAAAAAACATTTTCTTATGAGATGTTACGTTATGCGAGCATAGAAACAGTCAAACTCACAGCGATGATATTTATGATACTCATAGGCGCAACTGCATTTTCTCTGGTCTTTGGTGAACTAGGCGGGGGTGACATGGCCTTGGAGTTCTTTACAGGAGATATGGAAGAGAAGTGGATGTTTATTTTCATTGCGATGTTGGTCATTTTCATATTAGGCTTCTTTATAGACTTTATTGAGATCGCTTTTGTTGTGGTACCTATCTTGGTACCCATCGTAGCATCACTGGGCATAGACCCTATATGGTTTGCTATACTCATAGCTATGAACCTCCAAGCCTCTTTCCTCACCCCACCTTTTGGCTTTGCGCTGTTTTACCTGAAAGGTGCGGCAGGAGACAAAGTGCAAACGGGAGATATTTATAGAGGAGTAGTACCGTTTATAGGCTTGCAGATCTTGGCTTTGTTGATTATTGTGTTGTTTCCGGAGTTGATCTATCTGTTTGGAAAGTAGGTCGGGAAGAGGGCATCCCGACCTACGTAAGAGATATAAATATTTAAGTATTCATCTTCCCGACAGCACAGGAGACAAAACTTTTTGCTGTAGTGGTAAACTCTTCTAGAGTAGAGAGGTCTTCGTCACTCATGGGGTAGCCTAAGCCTTTGAGCGCTTCACGCAGGGCGGGTATTTTTTCGTCCTCTATGTCAAGAGTGATCTGTCTTGGTTCTACTTCAAGATTAACCTCTATCTCTCCAAATACATCGGCGAGTTTGGTGGTCAAGGTGTGGGCACAGCCTCCACATTTGACATGGAGTACTTCGAAGGTTTGTTTCATGGTGTTTCCTTTTTGTGTCTTTTAAGCCATTTTACAAGGGCAATGAGTGTGAATAGTAGCAGTAATGGATAAATGAGAAGTAAATCAATGCGTATATTACACTCTTATTGTGATCTTGGATATTATAACCAAAATGTTGACAGCAATCAAACAAAATTGATAGAGATTAGACTATACTATATGATGACAGACAAGGAGTGAAAAATGACAGCCAGAGAAGCCATCATGCAATTGCAAGAGGGGATGAATAGTACGACCATCGGTCAGAAACATATAGTAGACCGTTTAATTATGGGCTTGTTGGCAGATGGAAATGTATTGATAGAGGGACTTCCCGGTTTAGCAAAGACCAGAGTAGTGCATTCTATGGCGGACTTGATCGAGTCAAAGTTTTCCCGCATACAGTTTACACCAGATCTAAGTCCATCAGATGTGATGGGGGAAGAACGCAGGTACAATGACAATGGAAAGACAGTGATGCGTTTTCATGAAGGTGCGATTTTTGGTAATATTATTTTGGCAGATGAGATCAACCGTGCTCCCGCAAAAGTACAGTCTGCCATGCTTGAAGCGATGGAAGAGAAACAAGTTACCGTTGCTGGGGTAACCCATAAACTGCCTAAACTTTTTGTAGTGATCGCCACACAAAATCCCATAGAGCAAGATGGTACCTACCCACTCTCTGAAGCACAAAAAGACCGTTTTTTAATGCATGTCAATATTGATTATGTAGATATGGAATCTGAGTTTCAAATGGTAAAGATGATCAGGGAGGAAAGACGTCAACCTAAAACTGTACATGAAAAAATACCTCAAGAGCTTATATTTGCAGCACGTGATGAAGTCTCTATGGTGACAATAAGTGATGCCTTGGGGCACTATATGATCGATCTGGTGTTTGCAACGCGTTACCCTATGCGTTATAGACGACAACTTGCTGTGATGATAGAAAGAGGAGTGAGCCCTCGAGGTTCCCTGGCATTAAGTCAGTGTGCACAGGCACATGCATGGATGAAAGGCAAAAGTGAAGTAGAGGTGGAAGATGTGCATGAAGTTATACGTGATGTTTTTCATCATCGTTTGGAAATTACGGAGCATGCACTCTTGAATGAGAGAACAAAAGAGGAGATCATAGGTATTATTTTGGAAAATGTGCCTCTTCCTAAAGTGTAGAATAGGGAATGATCGTATGAAGTTTTGGCTACAATGACAGTATGGAAAAAACAATCAATTTAGCACTCAAACAAGACACAGTAGACAACCTTTTAGCCTTCTCTGAACTGCTCCATAAAGACATCAATAAAATGCTGGAAGAAGCACTGGAACAGTATTTTGATTCTGAACAAAAAAAGCTTATTGAAAAAGGCATAGAAGAAGATGCTACAATGACCAATTTGGATTATGATGAATTTTGGGATGGTGTAGACCTGGAATAAAATATTATATAATATTAAGGATAAGCACTTGATAGGTCGTGATAAACTCAAGAAATGGAATTTGAAGAGGATACTTAAAGAGATAGTATTGGCCGCGCTTCTTATTCTAATATTAAGTAATATCATAAGTTATCTTCGCAGCCCTGAACTCTCTTCTACCCAGTTACCCAAAATAGAAGTACAACTCTTGGACGGCAGTTACTTCAACGTAGAGAAAGGGAAACCTTTGGTTTTGCATTTTTGGGCACTGTGGTGTCCTACGTGTAAACTTGAAGCTCCGAATATAGAAACCATATCTCAAAAATACAGGGTATTAACAGTAGTTGTACGTTCAGGAGATGATGAAAAAGTCAAAGATTATATTAAAAAATATAATATATCTTTCAATCTAGTGAATGACAGAGACGGAAGTTTTGCAAAACGCTTTAACATCGAAGCTTTCCCTACAACATTCATTTATGATTCTGATGGTGAACTTCAGTTTACAGAAGTGGGATATAGTACAA
>DQVY01000160.1 GCA_015661535.1 Sulfurovum sp.
AAGAAATATTGGCTTGTTTGTGTCTCTATCTATTGTAGATATTTTTAGATTGACATAAACTTTAACAAGATACTGAAAAAAGATATAAAATGGCAGGTTTAACAGATTTACTTGGAACTATAATGCTCCCCATTTTTCAGACCAGTAAAACAACTTTTCTTATTTCACCTCACTATGACGCTTTTGGTAACTCTTTTTCTCCTTTTGGGGTTAAATTATTGACAGCTTGATAGTAGACTTCATTGGGTGTTTGGTAATCAATCGCCGAATGTAATCTTTTTGTGTTGTATTTAAAGATGTTATTATCTGTCAAGTATTTTGCTATTAAGCTACTATCTACTAAGATTTTACCTATGATACTTACACTATCGGCCATTCAGATAGAAGCCCTTATTAACGGGGTTTCAGAGCGAATTAGCTTACCTTCCTGCTATTTTGGCTGCATTTAAAAGTGCATAAAGCCATCCAGAACCTATCATGGATCAGACAGCAATAAAAACAGCGGACAATAAACCAATACTTTTGGTATTTTTCATTACGAGACCTTCTACAGTTAATATATGTTCAGTATACGATAAAATTATTTATATTGAGCAATATCTTTAGGCTCTTTAGCATTAAATTCATAGTCAAAAATCTTCATTTGTGCAGAGTGTAACAACACACGTTTAGACTGTGTACGGCTTCCATACTGCTCATCTCCAACAACAGGATGCCCTATATGTGCCAAGTGTACACGTATCTGGTGTGTTCTTCCTGTCGTGATCTCGATGTTCACTTTGGACTTTTTCCCCTGTAACTCTTCTGGTTTCACAACCGTATGTGCCTTTTTGCCACGCATCGGGTCTATAAGCGAAAATGCTTTGCCTTTTTTGATGGTAAAAATAGGTTCATCAATAATTGCTTTTTCATACAATACACCCTCTATCCACGCCACATAGTGTTTCTCTACTCTTCGTGCTTTAAACTCTTTGATCGCACGGTCGACAAAGGCTTCATTTTTGCCAAGCAGCAGTACCCCGGAAGTATCTCTGTCGAGTCTATGCAAGAGTATCGCACCATCAATGGCATCTTGAATTTCATACGAATCTACTTGTGCCGGTTTGTTGATAGCGATGATGTCTTCATCTTGGTAGAGTATCTCTATATCTGCCGGGTATTCTATACGAAAAAAAGTCTCCGTGTGTATGTCTGCACGTGCGATCTTTACTTTTTTATCTTCCACAAAAACAATCCCTCTGTCTATGAGTTCTTTTGCTTTTTTGTTTGAAATACCTTGTTGCAATGCCAATACTTTATATGCTTTATCTGTAGCCATTTTGTTCTATCCATTCATTAAATTTTTCCGTTAGAGGAAATGTAATACTTTTTATTTTACTCTGCTGTCCACTTTTAAAAATTATATCAGATTTAGCTACTTTAAAACTTTTGGACAAAAATTTCACTAACTCTTTGTTTGCTGCACCTTCAACTGCCGGCGCTTTAATGCGTACCTTGATCGCATCTTCACCATACACCTCACAAAACTCACTTTTACTCGCATTGGGCTGTGCTTTTATCCGTATAGTTACAGACATTTCTTCTACGCTATAGAACATCCTATAAAACCTCTTGCAAACTTTTCACAATAGCACTGATGTCTGTACGCTGTACGATCTTACAAGGTTTCAACAATGCATGCTGAGAGAGCCTGCGTGAAAGATTGGATGCTTCCACTACAGCTATGCCTTCAATCGCGGAAAAAATATCTTTTTGGTTAAAATAATGTTTTCCCGAGATTATCTTGCATCCAAACTGTGCTGCTTCAGCAGCATTGTGTCCCCCTATGGGTTCAAATGCCCCACCCAGTATGACTATGTCAGAGATGGCATACACATTCACCAACTCTCCCAAGGTATCGACCAGGACAATATCATCATCCATGGAAGTATCTTCAGAAAATCTATGCCAGCTGTACGCCATTTCTTGTATCATCTCTGCTACGTTATCAAAACGCTCTGGATGTCTTGGTACCATCACCAATGTGGCATCTTTGTTTTCTTTTTTAAAACTTTTAAATGCTTCCAGTATGATCTCTTCTTCACCTTCATGGGTACTTGCAGCGCAGACAAGCAAGGCGGAATATTTTTCTAAATTTCGCGTTATAGCTGGCAACTTGGACAATTTAATATTCCCCGTGACCACAACATTTTTGGCACCCAAAGTTTCTAAACGCTCTTTGTCCAATACCGTCTGTGCATACACTTCATCTATATGTTTAAATATATGTCTATAGAACCATGCCATCTTTTGATACTTTGGAAAAGACCTGTCAGACATACGCGCATTGATAAGAACTGTTTTAGCCCCTCTTTTTTGTGCCAAAGCAAACAGCAGATACCAGAACTCTGCTTCCATGACCACCAACACTTTTTGTGGTTTTAGCCAGGGGAAAAGCAAGGGTTCAAAAGGAAGGTACCTACTCTCTTCTGTATAACTTTGAATCGCTTCAAATCCTGTTTGTGTGGTAGTACTCATACGTAAAAGGTCATGAGGTATCTGTTCCACTAGAGGTAGGATCGCTTTAGCCTCTCCAAAAGAACAAGAGTGGAACCAAATACCATCAGGTTTCAAAGGTTTATTTTTCCATAAAAAAAATCTTGCAGGAATAGACACTGTATATTTTGTTTTAAAAGAAAATAAAATTAAAAAAGGGAAGGCGATCAAATAAATGATAAAAGAGAGAAGTGTATATATGAAAAAAAACAACCTTGACTCCATTCGCGTAGGACGGGATTTCCCACTATGATACAAAACGGTGGATACAAGCCCAAAGGAAATACCTTTAGGTGCCACCCTGCAGGATTACGCTTCAGTATTCTCTGTTACAGGATCAATGTAAAGAATCCTACCACAGTGAGGACAGTTACAAATTTCATCTGCTTTGATCACTTCTGAATATGTTTTGTCGTTCAATTTCATATAACATCCGTAACACGCCTGTTTTTTTACAGGTACTACTGCTGTATTCCCTGCCCAGATACGGATCTTTTCATAAAATGCCAATACTTTTTGCTCAATATTCCTGCTCAGTTTTTCTCTTTTTGCAAAAAGTGTACTTTTACTTTTTTCAATCTCTGCTCTCTCAACAGAAACAAGCTCATTAACGGCAGTAAATTCTCCGGAAAGTGCTGTCACTTTTTCACTTGCCTCTTCTAAAAGCGATCTTTTCGTTTCATTGATGCCTTGAAGTCTTTCTATCTCTTCATTGGCAAATGTCATTTTCTCTTTTGCAATATCTTCTTCCAAAGAGAGTGCTTTCATCTCTTTTTCTGTTGTAATATCTTTAGACTTGGCAGCATTCGATTTTAATTGTTCATTCAAAAGTACCAATTGTTCGTCAAAACCTTTAATTCTTTCTTCATTTTCTGCAATATCCGCATTTAATGTATCAAGTTCTGCCTGTGCCGCATCGATCTTTTTTTGGATCTTTGCTACTTTTTTATCTGCAGCTTCTAATTGTGGTGTATACGAATCAATCGCCTGGTCATTTTTTGAAAGCTCTATCAGTTCATTTAAGTGTTTGTTCAATCTCGGTCCTTTAAGGTGTTAAGGGTGTTTCTGCCATAATGCAGAATATTAAGAATCTATCTCTGTATGAAATGGATTTTTAGAATTCGCAATTATAGCCAAAATAGGTAAAACTTTCAATTCACC
>DQVY01000208.1 GCA_015661535.1 Sulfurovum sp.
GGGGAAATAAAAGCCTTATGGGTAGTCGCTACCAATCCCCTCGTCTCTTACCCTGATCAAAATGCATTAAGAGCAGCACTTAAGCAGCTGGATATCTTAGTAGTACAAGATGCCTTTATGTCCGATACAGTCCAAATAGCCGACGTCGTCTTTGCCGCAGCCACATGGTCTGAAAAAGAAGGGTGTTACACCAACTCTGAAAGACGCTGTAACTATGCTAAGAAAGCTGTAGAACCACTCGGAGACAGTCTGGCAGACCTGAACATAGTTTTGGAATTTTCAAAATACTTTGAAGGGAAACACGAACTGCTCTTTAAAGACCTCAAAACACCTCTTGATGTCTTTAATGAAGTCAAACGTGTGAGTAAAGGACAGCTTTGTGACTACTCTGAAATGTCTTATGAGAAGATAGAACAACTCGGAGGCATACAGTGGCCTTGTAATGCACAGGCTCCAGAAGGAACAAAACGTCTCTATGGTCAAGAGATGCCATGCAGAACAGCTGACGGCAAAGCAAGCCTCTTACCTGTAGACTGGAAACCACTCTCTGAGATGGCATGTGAGGGATTACCTCTCATACTCAATACAGGACGAACCGTAGAACAGTGGCACACACGTACCAAAACAGGAAACATAGACATACTCAATGCCCTTGCCCCTGAAGCATGGGTAGATATAAGTCAAAAAGATGCCCTCAAACTACAGGTCAAAGACGGAGACCGCATCGCACTCTCCGGTACCCGTGGACGTGTTGAAAATGTCATCGTAAAAGTCACAGAAACTGTACGCGAAGGCTCGGTATTTGTACCTTTTCACTTTAACGAACAACTCATCAACAACATCACTATCCCCGAGTTTGACCCTAAGTCATTTGAACCAAACTATAAACAGTGTGCTGTGCAACTCCATTCTGAAGCAGTACCCGAAGGTATAGTATATGAAGTACCTGAGATAGCTGGGTATTTAGAAGGAGTGAAAATGTATGAAGAAGAGTCTATGGCAGAAGAAAAAGAGAAATCCTTGTAATATATCTATGTCCTCACGGCACACATAAACAAACATTCCCAAAAAAGGTGTGTTGGAAAACGCACCCTACAATAGCACTTTTAAATCGTTTAAGTCAAAAAGCAGTAAAGTCTCACTTTTCATACTGAGCAACTCTTTTGAAAACCCTGATTTGGAACAGAGTACATAGACATCTACTTTTATGCCTGACTCTGCTGCTTTTTGTTTGAGTTTGGTAAGTTCATTTTTACATACTGTCCGGTCTTTGTATTTACACTCACCTAAAATGAGTTTTTTACTTTTTGTTACTGCCAATATGTCAAATTCACTGTACACATTCCAATAAGAACCTGAAGAGATAACAGACTCTTTCTTTTTGTAATATTCCAAAAGCATATCATTACAAAGCTGCTCATAGACCAAAGAGCGTAAACGTTCATAATGTTTTGTAAAATTTTCTAAAAACTTCTCACCTTTACCTAATATCAGATCTTTTCTATAATAAGTAACAAAACCAAACCAGAAACGCATAAAAGGTTGTACAAAGCGCAACTTGTCCTGTATGCGGTACGCACGTAATTCTTTTGGTAATTTGTGTTTTGCATGGCTGCGAAGCGGTGCTTCCCTTGAACTTTCTACACGCAGTACCTTTAAAGAGACCAGATCCTGAATGATCTGTTCTCCCATGGTTTCAGACAACTTTGCTTTCCTAAGTACAGCATATAACTTTCCATCACCTCTTGCCACAGCAGAAAGTATTTCCCGATAAGGGCTCTCCAAAAGATAAGAAGGAGAGACCAAAGCTTGAAAAGTATGAAAATGATTGACAAAATTGGATTCTACCATGGAAAAAACATCCTCGAAATAATCCAATTCAATGTTTTCCCCTATCCCTCCCAATATAGAAAAGTACTCAACAGTCTGTTCCAGTTCCAAATAAGAAAAATGTTTATGAAATGTTTGAAATGATACTTTGATGAAGTCCCTTTATATGAAGTATGCTTGCATTCTAACATAAATCTTCAAATTTTCAGAAATCTATGTTATGATTAAATATTAATCAAACTAAAAGAGCCTTATGGAAACATTTTTCACCACATCTGACAAAATACAACATATTATTAAAAGTTTCAACCTGACAAAAACACTTTTTGTCTCCTCCATCATTATTGGGGAAGCACATACAGGTAAAAAATCTCTGGCTCGCTATTTATTTCCAGATACCCCTTTGGTCTCAGGGGAAAATCAAGAAGAGGTAAAAGCTGCACTGGAAAACCATGATGAGCTTATTATTACAGATTTTGAAAAACTAAGCAATCAGAATAGCCTTGATTTTACCAATAAACGTATTATTGCAACAGCAAATTATATGGGAAATCCACAACTTATCGATACACTGTTTGCTTTTATCTATACTATGCCACCGCTCAAAGATCGCCCTGATGATATTGAGTATCTTAAAAAGTTATTTATAAAAGAAGCGTGCTCCACACTCATCATAGATAAAAAAGAAATAGATACAGATGCCATCGCTACCAATTTAACCAGTAACACTGAAAGTTTAAAAAAGTCTGTCTATATGCATCTGATGAAACACTCGCTGAACGCTACAGAGATTGAATCCATTCTTTATGAATATCTTTTAAAACATTTAGATGGGAATGATGGGTATAGAGAGTTTCTTGGTCTCTATGAAAAACCCCTTATAAAAGCTGGTCTTAAAAAATTCGGGTCGCAGCTCCAACTCTCCCAGGTTTTAGGTATCAACAGAAATACATTAAGGAAAAAGATCCATGAACACAACATCGATTAATTTTGAATCTTTTGTCGAGTGGGATACCAACCCTTTTATTCTCTTTAACAATCAGGAAAAAATACTTTATTTAAATAATGCGGCAGAACTCTTATTCGGATATGTATCAAAAAAAGAACTCTATGATATTGCGATCTCCTATGCACCGCAAAGCTTTGGCTATAAAACAACCTCACTTTCCTTAAGTTATGACTCCTTTTCTTTTCATGCTATTACTGTCGGCTATGAGAATGAAGAGCAAATTTCAATACGACTCTATTATACACCCCGTATTAAGCATACAGAAAAACTAGAAACAACAAAATTCATTACCACTGACATTAACATTTTACTAGAAGCGAACATTGCCCTGTTTAAAACAAAAAATCAAAATCCGCTTACACTATTGACTGACCAGGACTTGCCACCCTTTAAAATAGACCAAAACAATTTTTCAAAACTCCTAAGAAAAGTACTGGATACCTTCAGGTCATCCGACTCCATCAATATCTCACTTAAACTCCTTATTGGACAACATGTCATTATTGACAATAAAAAAGAAGCGATTGTGCAGCTTTCCATTCAGGCAAATGGGCGTTATGCTGATACAGACAATGAGATCCATAACTTTGCCGCGCAGAGCCATATTAAATGTATACTACAAGAGCATTCCATCAAACTTGAAATACCACTCATACAAGAATAATCCATATTGATTAAAAATTAATCATACAAAGTAATACAAATTTTTCAATTGATGTTAATATAATCCTGTAAATTAATTTAAAAGGAATTAGCATGAAATTAAAACTTTCAGCTCTAATGGCGTTGTTCTTGCCTATCTTTGCTTTTGCAGAAGATAAACTAGACTCGGGAGACACAGCGTGGATGATGGTATCAACAGCATTTGTACTACTTATGACACCTGCGGGTTTAGCACTTTTCTATGGTGGTATGACAAGATCTAAAAACGTTCTTAACACCTATGCAATGGTTATGGGCGCATTTGTTGTTGCCTTTGTTGTATGGATCGTTGCAGGATACTCAATTGCATTTGGTACAAATGAAAGCGCAATGCTTCAAAATGTATTTGGCGGATTTGGTAATGTAATGCTTGATGGTATTAAATGGACTGATCTTTCTGGTACCTACCCAATGTATGTATTTATTGCATTCCAAGGTACATTTGCTGCTATTACTGTAGCGATTGCTTCAGGTTCTGTTATTGGACGTATGAAATTCTCTACATGGATGGTAATTGTTGTTCTATGGGGACTTTTAGTATATGCTCCTATTACACACATGGTATGGGGTGGTGACGGTGCTTACCTGTTTGATGCAGGTGCACTTGACTTTGCCGGTGGTACAGTTGTACATATGAATGGTGGTTTAGCTGGTCTTGTACTTGCAATCCTCATTGGAAAAAGAGCTGGACATAATAAAGTTGCTATGAAACCATTTAGTATTCTTTTCACAGCTGTTGGTGCAGCTTTATTATGGTTCGGTTGGTATGGATTTAACGGTGGATCTGCATTTGGTGCAAATGCCATTGCCGGTCTTGCTGTCATGACCACAACTGTTGCAACTGCTGTCGCTGGTGTTACATGGATGCTTCTTGAGTGGATCATCTTCAAAAAGCCTACCCTTCTTGGAATCGCATCAGGTATCATTGCGGGTCTGGTTGCTATTACACCTGCGGCAGGTTTCGTATCTGTAAGTGGTGCATTTGTGATAGGTATTGTTGGAACGATCATTGCTTTCTTCGGTGTTGTATCATTAAAGAAAAAACTTGGTTATGATGATTCTCTTGATGCCTTTGGTATTCACTTCTTAGCTGGTCTTTGGGGTGCATTGGCAACTGCTTTCTTGGCAGTACACGACACAGAACTATTATGGGACGGTCCATTAAAAGAGTCTTTAACAGCAGGTAAATCACCAGATGTTATGGGACAATTCATGGTTCAACTTGAATCTGTAGCTATTGTTGGTGCATGGACACTTGTTGGTACAATTGTTGTTTACTATATTGCTTCTGCATTAACTGGTGGCGCAAGAGTAGATGAAGAGACGGAGCACAATGGTCTTGATGAAACAATACATGGTGAAACAGTAACAAATGCTTAGGCATTTGTTAGACAATATTTTATAAAGGAATTATAATATGAAAAAAATTGAAGCAGTTATCAAACCATTTAAACTGGAAGATGTAAAAGATGCTCTTGTAGAAGCTGGTATTGAAGGTATGACAGTATCTGAAGTAAAAGGATACGGAAGACAACAAGGTCACTCAGAACTTTACAGAGGGGCAGAGTACGTTGTTGAATTTATCCCTAAGATCAAAATTGAAATTGTTGTAAGTACAGATGAATTTGCCGATACAGCAGTAAAAATCATCGCTGAAGCAGCGAAGACAGGTAAGATCGGTGACGGTAAGATCTTTGTTAGTTCCATTGATTCTGTTCTACGTATCAGAACAGATGAAACTGACACAGATGCGCTCTAATCATTCTTTGAACAAGGGAAACCTTGTTCAACCCTAAAGTGATTAAATATTAATCACTTTTTCTACAATATTTCTATAAAAAATCCATACACTGCCTTATTTTACACCAATTATCTCTTTTAATATTTTCCCATAACTGATACACTTATCTTACATTATCTTTAGGAGAATAATCTCATGGAAATAAATTATGTTCTTGATACCCTCTTTGCTTTGTTTGCAATGACACTTATCATTTTTATGGTCCCCGGTTTTGCTATGCTGGAGGCAGGATTGGTCCGAACAAAAAATGTTACTGCTGTACTCACGGTCAATATCATGGTATATGCTGTCGCCTCTATAGCATTTTTACTTGTAGGGTACTCCCTGGCATTTGGAAACTGGGAAAATGAGGGCATGAGTATCTATGCTGCCTTTTTATTTCAAATGGCATTTGTAGGTAAAACAGTAAATATCATGTCTGGAGGGGTGAGTGAAAGAACACGGATCATTCCTCTAAGTTTTTTCACAGTAATCATGGCTGCACTCATCTATCCTTTGGTGGTCAATATCACCTGGGGTGCAAACATGCTCTCTGGTACACTCTTTGACATCTCTTCTATGCATGACCTTGCAGGATGTACTGTGATACACTCTACTGGCGCATGGGCACTCTTGGCGGCCATTCTTATCATAGGTCCAAGACGTGGACGATACACCAAAGATGGGAAAATACGTGTGATCCCTGCATCAAACATTCCTTTAGTAGTCCTAGGTGCACTCCTTCTTTGGATCGGCTGGTTCGGATTTAATGGAGGGTCTGTTGGTTCTATTTCAAGCAAAGAGAATGCTGACTTAGTAGCACTGACCATTATGAATACCAATACCGGCGGACTTGCCGGTGCCATTATAGTAGGACTCATCATGTATGTGCAATATAAAAGATTTGATATCACTATGATACTTAATGGTGCACTGGGTGGTCTTGTCTCTGTCACTGCAGGTGCAGACCTGTTTGATATCTACACGCCTATCTATGTAGGTGCTATTGGCGGGGCTATTGTAGTGTTTGGTGTATCTCTCTTTGATAGATTAAGATTGGATGACCCTGTGGGTGCATTGTCTGTTCACCTGCTTAATGGTATTTGGGGGACGATAGCAGTTGCTCTGTTTGCAGATGTCTCTTTGTGGGCACAGCTAAAAGGTGTATTGGTTGTAGGTCTGTTTGCATTTACCTCTTCATTGACAGTCATGTATATCATCAACAAGATCACACCTTTCAGAGCAGCAGACGATGAACAGCTACAGGGGCTCGACATCGATGAGTGCGGCCTTGAAGCCTATCCGGAATTCAAACGCAGTATATAAACATATAAAGGAAAAAGAATATGAGAAAAATAGAAGCAGTGATTAAACCATTTAAATTAGACGACGTAAAAGAAGCTTTGGTAGAAGTAGGTATTGAAGGGATGACTGTCTCTGAA
>DQVY01000072.1 GCA_015661535.1 Sulfurovum sp.
CTTACAGGACTGAGACTTCTCTTTTTACTGAGAAAAAGAATACCTGCTTTTTTCATTTGGATGAAGCAGAAGAAATTACCGGACAATAGCTTGGATAAAACGTTAAATCCCTAGTCTTGACTGCTTTTCCGGCTCATTGTCTGTTTCTGCCTGATGTATGGTCATGGTCGGGTAGGCAAACTCCAGGTTGTTGGTTTCAAGGATCTCTGCAATTTTATACATCACATCTTCTTTCACTTCCAGCCATTCTGCCCAGTCCACTGTACGGCTAAAGCAATAAATTAAGATGTTTATACTTGACGCACAATATGAGTCCATGTAGACCAATGTGGTACGTTTTACCCCTTTAAAGTCTTCGGCGGAGACCAGTTTTGCCTGGCGATAGGCATTTTGATAGGCTGTGTGTTCATTGGCAATACCGGGATGTTCTTTTAGCATCTCTTTGATCTCTGTTATGGCTTGTTTGATGTCTGAGAATTTTGACTGATAGGTCACACCGATCTGCATTTTGATACGACGTCCTATACTTCTTCTACTCCAGTTCTTAACACTATGGTTTGCTAGTTCAGAGTTGGGAATGGAGATGAGTGCATTGTCAAAGGTACGTATGGTTGAAGCACGCAGTCCTATCTCAACCACAGTACCGTTCACATCTTTTGTTTCTATCCAGTCCCCCTGTTCAAAGACATCTCCGAGCAAGATGGAAAGAGAGGCAAAAATATTGGAGATACTGTCTTTGGCTGCAAATGCAACTGCCGCACCGGCAATCCCCAGACCTGAAAGCAGAGCGGTGAGATTCACACCAAAAATTTTGAGTATTACAATGACTGAAAATAAGATGATAAAACCATTGATCACTTTAAGAGAGAGGTTTACGACCTCATTTTTAAGGACTTTGCTCTTTTTAATACTTTCCATTTTCATGTAGGCAATGGTATTTGTAATGCGGTAAAGAAGTACAGTGACCAATAGCACATAAAGAATATAAAATCCTTTACTGATATAGACGCTGGTTGTCTCAAAACCAATATAACTCACAATGAGAAGATGGATCACCATTAAGTAAGCGATGTAGTTAAAGACTTTGGCAATACGTGAGTGTATATACTCCCTGTCGTCTTCTTTTACTTTGTAGTACGCTAAAATAAATTTGATACTAAAATTGACTATAAGATGGATCACAATAATAAAAAGTATGAGCAGTAGAAGTAAGATAATATTTGCAATATCCAGATGGAATTTTTGAAGATGCTTGTTGATATTTTTTCCATATTCGGTATTGTTCATTTGGTTGATAAGCGTAAAGATCTTTGAGTCGGAAAAATGTGCAGTACTGTAGATAAGAGAAATATTTTCTATGGTTTGAGACGAAAGGGTATGGCTTACATTTTCTATGTATGAAAGATCTTTCAGCGCCTGCTCAATCTCTTGTG
The DNA here is from genome assembly GCA_015661535.1 of Sulfurovum sp. GTDB lineage: Bacteria > Campylobacterota > Campylobacteria > Campylobacterales > Sulfurovaceae > Sulfurovum. Next base: position 1,434 of record DQVY01000072.1, read on the forward strand.
TGATCTTGGTTGTTTTTTGATCTTTTTTTGGCAGATATTTGCTTTTATCCAAAGGTGTATAGTTCTCAAAATATTTGACGATGATATCGTTTACCTTTTCATTGAAAAAGTTCTTAGAATCACCACTGCTTAGGGCCAGTACTTCATGTACGGCATTTCTCATGCCTGTACGCAGGGAAAAGATCTTTAAGAGGATTTCGTCACGCAGTGCGGCATTGGTATAGCCTCTGTATCTGTTGCCTTTTAGGCGGAGTTCCAAACGGCTGATCTGAACACGGTCAGGGTTAAGCTCTTGTAAATGTTTCTCTTTTTCTGAAGCATAACGAAAGAAAAAATCTTTATATTCTATCTCCTGCAACTCTCTCAGCTCAGCTTTTTTGTCCAAGGAGAGATTTGCATCAAGTAATTGGGCTTCAACTTTCATCTGTGCATCTATGAATTCACCAAAAACATCTTCTGCAAAAAGTGAAGAGGAAAAAGACAATAAGATAATAAGTAGGATTTTCTTCATGAGGGTCCTTAGGATTTATGTCAAATTATACTTAAAAGTTCTAGACTAAAGGTAAACAAAGGGGTCAATAAGAGAAAAATATCTATAGTATACACTGAGATCTTACTTGAAAATACAGTATTGGAAACGATCTACCCTGAAGACACAGGTGATATGCAGATAGTCTCTGGATTGGCATATTATTATAAACAAATAGGTGATGTGGAGAAAAGTGCTCTGTATGAAAAAACCTCAAAGCATTACAACACTTTGAGGTAAGGTAAGTGCTTTAAGAGGTTCTAAAAAA
>DQVY01000232.1 GCA_015661535.1 Sulfurovum sp.
TGATGATACCTGCTGTATCTGTTTCGGTGATCATGACACCACCGTCAAAAGGTACTTCTTCATCTATGGGATCAGGCTTTGTGATTTCTTTACCTGTAATTATATTTTTGATCGTTTTTCCCATTGTTTCTCCATATGCGTATAAATGATTTTAAAGTGTAGGGACAGAAAAAGTAAAAGTGTATACTGCAGTCTGGCAATCTACACGAGACCCATAACTTTCTGTCCTCACTTCACAGTGAGTTTAGCCTGTATGATAACTATTCATAATAATATCAATGTATTGCTTATATGGACATAATACTTTAGATTATACAGTGTATTTAATCATATTTTCGTCATAGTTTGCTACAATTACAAAATTATGATAAAGGGGTATTCTTGTCTATTTCAGAAACGATCAGATCACTTATAAAAGAGCGCATACTTGTGATAGACGGGGCAACCGGCACACAGATACAAAATTTGGATATTCCGTCTGAAGCCTGGCTGGATGAAAAAGGTGTAGACCAGGAAGGGTGTAATGAACTCTTAAATGACACAGCACCTGAACTGATGAGAAAGGTGCATTATGCCTATGCCAAAGCAGGTGCAGATATCATTAAAACCAATACCTTTGGTACCATGCCATGGGTACTGGATGAATACCAAATGGGTGAACGCTGTTATGAACTTTCCAAAAAAGGTGCGGCGCTTGTTAAGAGTGTCTGTGAAGAATTCTCTACGCCTGAACAACCTCGTTTCGTTTTAGGCTCCATAGGACCGGGGACAAAACTTCCTTCTTTGGGACACATTCATTATGACGAGATGTTTGAAGGCTACAAACTGACAGCGCTTGGACTCATAGATGGGGGATGTGACATCTTCATGCTTGAAACCTGTCAAGACCCTTTGCAGATAAAAGCGGCCCTGCATGGCTGTGAAGCAGCCAATGAAGAGCGAGGGGTACAACTGCCTATTATGGTCTCTGTGACCATAGAACTTTCTGGTTCCATGCTTATTGGGACGGATGCGACAACGATTGTGACCATTTTAGAACCTTTTGACATACTCTCTTTAGGATTTAACTGTGGTACGGGTCCCGACCAGGTAAAAAAACATTTAAAAACCCTATCCGAGCTTTGTGCTATACCTATATCGGTACATGCCAATGCAGGTTTGCCTCAAAACCGTGGGGGGTATACGTACTACCCTATGGGACCTGATGAATTTACTGAAAAGCAACTTGAATTTGCAGGGTTTGACGGGGTGAGTTTTTTAGGTGGCTGTTGCGGTACAACACCACAGCACATACATGCCCTTAAAAATGCAGTGGGTGGGTTAGAACCTAAAAAACCAAGTGGAAAGATAGAGCCAAGTATTGCTTCACTTTTTAACACTACGGAACTTTTTCAAGAGCCAGCTCCCTTACTTATAGGAGAGCGTTCCAACTCCACAGGGTCTAAAGCTTTTAGAGAACTTATTATCGCTTCTGACTATGAAGGGACACTTACCGTTGGACAGGCACAGGTGCGTGATGGGGCGCACTGTCTGGATGTCAATGTCGAGTTTGCCGGGCGTGATGGGGCCAAAGATATGAAAGCCATCATGGAGCTTTATAACCAAAAGATACCGTTGCCGCTTATGCCGGATGCCACCCGTGTGAACACCATGGAAGAGGGGCTTAAGTGCATCGGTGGTAAGCCTATCATTAACTCTGTAAACCTTGAAGATGGTGAAGAGAAATTTCATGCTATTTGTAACTTAGCCAAGAAGTTTGGTTGTGCATTGGTGTGTCTTACTATAGACGAAGTCGGTATGGCAAAAACGAAAGAGGACAAGGTAGCGCAAGCCGAACGTATGTATGACATGGCAGTGAATGGTCACGGCATTGACCCTAGAAACCTCATATTTGACACACTTACATTTACTGTAGGTTCTGGTGACTTAGAGTACCGTGATGCAGCGATCCAAACCCTTGAAGCTATACGTGAACTACACATTCGTCACCCTGAAGTAGGGTCTACCCTGGGACTTTCCAACATCTCTTTCGGACTGGATGTGAATGCACGACGTTACCTGAATTCTGTCTTTTTACATCACTGTTTACAGGCAGGACTCACTACGGTGATCATCAATGTAAAACACATTATTCCTCTGGCAAAAATGTCTGATGAAGATAAAGATATTTGTGAAGAGTTGTTGTTCTCTCCTGATGACCAGTCTTTGTTTAAGTTTATTGACCATTTTTCTGATGTGAACATAGATGATGAAGAAAATGATGAAGAGTATCAGTCGATGTCAAATGAAGAGAAGATAGCCAAACTTCTTCTCGATGGTGACAAAGAACGTATGATCCCTCTTGTAGAAGAGGCACGACAGGAAATTCATCCCGATACCATTGTGAATGAAATACTGATCGATGCGATGAAAGTGGTAGGAGAGCTCTTTGGCTCCGGACAGATGCAATTGCCATTTGTATTACAATCAGCTGAGACCATGAAAACAACAGTAGATTACCTAAACCCATACCTGACCAAACAAGAGAAAGAGACAGATACCACACTGGTCATCGGTACAGTACGCGGCGATGTACATGATGTGGGTAAAAACCTTGTAGATATCATTCTTTCCAACAATGGCTTTAAAGTGGTCAATGTTGGTATAAAAACAGACCTGCAGGAGTACTTGGATGTGGTAGAAAAACAGTCCATTCAAGCCATTGGAATGTCTGGACTTTTGGTAAAGTCCACTGCCGTCATGAAAGACAACTTGGAGGCTATGGCAGAGATGGGTATGACCATTCCTGTACTTTTGGGCGGGGCAGCACTGACACGTTCTTTTGTAGATGATTTCTGTCGTCCTATTTACAAAGGTCCTATCTTCTACTGCAGGGATGCCTTTGACGGGGTCATTGCAATGTCACGCATAGAGAAGTATAACGAAGACCCAAGCACAGAACTGGATACACGTATGGCTGGTGATATGAAAGCGCGTGAAGAGAAGGTCAAAAAAGAAGTGGTCATCCCTCCCTTCTCCGAGATAAAACTCCCGGAACCTGCGCCTGTACCTACACCGCCATTTTGGGGAAGACGTGTACTTCAAAAAGAAGATCTGGACTTAGATATGATCTTTAACTGGGTGAACCAACGCACGGTCATTAAGTTTCACTGGGGATATAAATCTAAAGGGATGACAAAAGAGGAGTATCAAAAACTCCTTGACAAAACAGTCTACCCTGCCTATGAACGTTTAAAACGTGAGTTCATAGAAAAAGACCTGTTTGAACCAACGATCATTTATGGCTATTACCCATGCCGCTCAAATGACCAGGAGCTCTACCTCTTTGATGAAAGCCAAGGGTGGAATGTAGATGCCAATGCAAACCGTGAACCTCTGGACAAAGTTATAGGCAATGCCGTAGGAACATTCTCTTTTCCTAGACAAGGGAGAAAACCACACCGTGCCCTCTCTGACTTTTTCCACCATGACAGACATGATGTCATTCCGCTTACCTGTGTCTCTGCGGGTGCAAAATTCTCAGCCTATGAAAAAGAGCTTTATGATGCAGGAAAATACCTGGAATACAACATGGTACACGGGTTCTCTGTTGAGTTGGCAGAAGCCCTCGCCGAAGTGGCACATAAGCAGATAAGACTGGACCTGAACATAGCAGACAACGAGGGAGGAAGCCTTCGTGATGTACGTATGAACCGTTATCAGGGTGCCAGATATTCATTCGGTTACCCTGCCTGTCCAGACTTGGAGCAGAGTCGTCTGATATTTGACCTGTTAAAGCCTGAAGAGTTCGGTATAGAACTCTCTGAGACCTTCCAGATACACCCCGAGCAGAGTACGACAGCTTTGGTGGTACATCATCGGAAGGCGACGTATTACGCAGTATAACGTAGGTAGGAATGTCCTCTTTCCGACATTTATTTGCATGATATAAGACTTATTTTTCTTAACTCGTTACCACGTTATACGTGGTAATACATATCAAAACTTGCCCACAAAATAAACGTTTTTTGTCTATTTTAATGATTTATATATTCCAACGCACAGCATTGGAACAAGTGTTATTTTATTCCCCTTCTCCATGGATCATATTGGAGATAATGCCTTTTTCATCTCTTAGATCAGCTACAACAACCCCTACAATGTGCAAAGGCACAAATACAAGCA
>DQVY01000177.1 GCA_015661535.1 Sulfurovum sp.
AGGAAATGTACTATATGGTGCTCGCTACAGGACTTGAACCTGTGACTTCCACCATGTCATAGTGGCACTCTACCAACTGAGTTAAGCGAGCAAATGTTAGCTTGTACGTTTTAAGGAGGAAATTATAGCCAAGTGATACTTAAAATCTGTGCCTTAGTCTTTACAGACCCAGGCACTTTCTGTACAAAGTTTATCGAGATGTTCGCTGGCATCACTCTGCCCTGCTTTAAGGGCTTTCTTGAGGTTGTCATAAGCTTTCATCTTGTCATGTTTGATGCCTTCTCCCCAAGCGTAGAGTACAGCTGCATTTACCTGTGCAGCACTGTCTCCGAGGATAGCGCCTTTTTCAAATAATGTCAACGCCCTTGCCACATCTTTCTCTGTCCCTACACCTTCAGCATACAAAGCACCCAGATTGGTATACGCCTCTTTTAAACCACTCTCTACAGCTTTCTCATACCAATACTTGGCTTTTTTATAGGCATGTGGATTTGTAGCTCCTCCTGCCTGGTAGAGTTGTGCCAAATTATACTGCGCTGCGGCATTTCCCTGTTTGGCTGCTCTTTCATACCATTTCTGCGCTTCTGGCAGGTCTCTTGTAACACCTAATCCATTTGCGTAAATAAGGCCTACATTGTATTGTGCTTTGGGGTTGTCTTGTTTTGCAAGGGTGTAAAATGTATTTAAAGCTTTGATGTATCCGCCGTTATTATAGTCTTCTACTGCCTGATCAAATTCTGCATCAGCAACACTCACTCCCGTAAAGAGCACGGAGAGACAACATAAAATAACTATATTTTTAAAACCTACCATCTGTTTTTTCCTCATTATTCTCGTATATTACGCGCATTATATCAAGGTCTCAGCTACAAACGTCTTAGTCACTTTGCCACCAAACCTGTAGACCCCGTCTTCATAACTTACATAAAGCTCATCTCCGCTTACAGGATGCACTTTTACCTGGTCGGGGACCTTGCCCTCTTTGTGATTGCGTATGAAACATGCGACCATTCCTGTACCGCAGGCAAGAGTTTCATCTTCTACCCCGCGTTCATAGGTACGGACATACATGGTATCGCCATCTACTTTACAAATGTTGACATTACAATCGTATTTGTAACGCAATGCCCTTGCCTCTTCTATATTGAAATTTTCAATGTCATCTTTTACGCAGACAAGATGCGGTACACCGGAGTCTATCAGCCACCAATTTTCACCATATTCTTCTATGTCATCTCTGATGATCTTAGGGGGCACCATGTCGCTGACCACGTACATGCCATTTATAGTGGCACGTATCACCCCTGCACCCGTTAGAAACTCTGCCGTGTTGTCTTTGGAGATGCCTTTTTCCTGCGCAAAGTGTGCCACAGCCCTGCTTGCATTGCCGCACATGGCTGCTTTAGATCCATCTGAGTTATAGAATTCCCACTCAAAATCATATTCATTATGCGGGAGCACTACCACCAACCCATCTGCACCTACACCATTTTGTCTATGGCATAAAGTTTTAGCCATTTGTGACCTGTCTGCTTTTTTGTTGGCAGTGATCATCACAAAATCATTTCCATTGGCTGAATACTTAGTTACTTTCACGTAATATCTCCTCTTTCACTCGTTCACACTCTTGTTTTAATTGTGTAAGTGTACCACTATTATCTATAACATAGCTAGCCATTTTACGTTTTTCTTCTACAGATATCTGTGTGTTTATTCTCGCCAATGCTTCTTCTCTTGTGTATCCTTCACGCGCTATCAGCCTCTCTAGTTGTTGTGCCTGTGTGGCATAGACCACCAAAGATCTTTCTATAGGGTATCGACCCCCTTCAAAAAAAAGCGGGATGTCCACCAAATAGGGTTTTTTTAAAAGATCCTTTTTCTTTGCACGTGCTTCTATCTCGTTATAGATCAGGGGATGCAAAAGATCTTCAAGCATTTTACGTTTGTCCACATCTTCAAACACTATCTTCCCCAAAGCTTTTCTGTCTACTTTCCCTTCCACGATCAAAGCGTTTCCAAACATATCTGCAATGGCATTAGACTGCTGTTCAAGTATCTCATGGGCAACATGGTCCGCATCGATACTGTGAAAACCCCACTCTCTAAAGTATTTCAATACCGTACTCTTTCCTGTAGAGATACTCCCCGTCAGAGCAATAGCATACTCAAACGCCATTACACTCTCCTCTTACCATTTTCTAAACGATTTTAACTGCATCTCATCATAATGATAGATGTCATTTCTAAACTGTAACTTCCCGTCATAATCTACCCACGAAGTCAAATAGATCACATCTACAGGTACACGGTTTTGTAATGCAAGATAGGCTTTCTTTCTCCCTTTCAAGATATCTTGTGACTTCTCGAAGTCTATATTGTCATTAAAAGTGGAAAAGGTTTTAAGTAATTCTCTTGGCTCTTGCAGACGTATACAGCCATGAGAAAAAGCCCGTTTACTTTTGTGAAAGAGATGCTTGGTCGGGGTGTCATGCATGTACACAGAAAACTTGTTAGGGAACAAAAACTTTAATTTTCCCAAAGCATTGTGCGTGCCTGCAGTTTGGGCAAAACGGTAAGGCATATGTTTACTGTAACGGTATTTACTCCAATTCACAGAAGCAGGGTTAATCTTGACAGCATCTTTACCCCAGCCGTTAAATACTTCGATCCGCTGTCTTGACATGGCATTTGGGTTTCTCAATAATTTTGGGATCATCTCTTTTTGAATGATACTTTTAGGGACATTCCACTGAGGATTAAGCACTATGGTCCTGACAGTATTTGAGAAAATAGGGGTTGGGTTTTTTGGAGTACCTACGATGGTTTTGATCTTTTGGATCAATTTACCATCTTCTTCAAAATAGAGCATAAAATCAGGAATATTGATGATAATATGGCGTTTGGACTGAGGGTCATTGAGCCACTTGATACGGTCCAGGTTTAGCAGCATGGTCTCAATGCGATCATCGACACTTTTATTGAGCACGGCAAGAGTCATTGGCCCTACCTCCGCATCATCTTTTAAACCATTACGCACTTGAAAATGTTTGACTGCGTCTTGCAGACAACTGTCATACACAAGATCTTCATTGCTCTCCTCACAGGGGATATAATCTTTGGTTACTTTGAGGCGTTCACGTAAGGAGTCTACCCCTGCTACGCGGTTTCCCGGTTTCAGTGTTGCATTCAAATGCACCTGTCCCCAGCCACCATTTTCTTTGATCTTTCGATACTCTGCTACTTTTTTCTGCAGTTCTCTATAGTGGTATTTTCTAGGGATCGCTTCTTCTAGTGCTTTTCCCAAGTCTCCGCCAAACGCTGCTTTTTCTACCATCGCAATGGGGTCTACTTCGGGTCTGTGGAGTATCCACTCTGTACTGACCCCATTGACAATAAGATTCGATATCCTCGCTTGAAAGGCACCCCAGTTAATACTGCCTAAATACGCATAGTCTGTATAGGCTTTGTAAAGTTGGGAAATTTTAAATTCAAGATCAACTTTTTCTACAAGTTTCCCATGATATCGGTAGACATCTTCTACTTTTCCTTCAAGACGCAAGGTATCTTGATAGAGTCTGCCATGCTTGTTGAGGGTATCGTCATTCTTTATATGTCTAAACAGTGCAACGGTGGCAGCAGAGGGTTCTGACTCTTTCATCCAAACAGGCACAAAAAACAACTGCGTATAGAGACGTCTTAAAAAACTCTTTTCAGGTTGGGACTGCAAAGAGTTCATCATGACAGTTGAGGCAACTTCATGAAAGGCAAGATCTCTTTGGGCAGAGAGGTTTTGAGGGAAGATAAAAAGGGTGAGTATCCCTATCATCATACAAATATGTTTTATAGCATCAGTGATCTTCATCATGTATATCCATTTCCTAAGGAGTTAAAAAAGAGTATATCATGAAATTTTATGAAGTTTACTTTGTCAGAAGAAAGAAAATCTAAGAAAAAAACATAAATTTCATCACTAAAAAGATACTTTTTTAAGCATCGATCTGTTTTATTTCTATTTTTTCTGCTTCATCTTCCCGTAAGGCGATAAGGGTTGAGCCTACTTCAATTTCCATTGTTTTTCTGGCCAGAGAACACCCTTTTACCAACAATATCTCTCCACGCATCACACCAAAAGAAGTGAGTCTGTCTTTCAGTGCTTTATCAGCATGAATTTTGATGATCTCTGCTTTGTCGCCTTTTCTAATATCTGTTAAAACCATTGTTTATCCTCCTGAGATTGCCAAGGTTACCCTGTAGGCTATGAAACTTAAGATCCAAGCAGTTGCGGTTGTCATGACAAAAAGGTAGGCCAAGTATTTCCAGCCTCCAGCCTCTTTGGCAAAGACCATCGATGCAGCCAAACAAGGCAAATAGATCATAACAAAGACAATAAAAGCAATGGCCGCAGCAAACGGGATATTTGCTTTGATCTGCGCAATAAGCCCTTCATTCCCTTCGTCTACTTCGTCTCCCAGGGCATAAAGTACCCCAAGGGTAGAGACAACTACTTCTTTGGCAGCAAGTCCTGTTTCAAGGGCTACTGCCATTCTCCAATCAAAACCAAGCGGCGCAAAAAATGGCTCAGAAGCATGTCCCACTTTACCCAGATAACTCTGTTCGAGTAAGGCCAAAGAGAGTTCATTGTTCAACTGTTTAGAGAGCTCAGCATTTGTACTCTGTTCAATTTTAACCGCATAAGTGGCTTCCAACTCCATATTTTTCGGATAATTAGAGGCAAACCAAATAAGCACAGAGGCCGCTAAAATGTAGGTTCCTGCTTTTTTCAAATATGATTTTGCCTGTCCATACACGGTATGCCAGACCAATTTAAAGGAAGGCATACGGTATTTTGGCATTTCCATTACAAAAGGTTCATCCTCTCCTTTAAAGACAAATATCTTCAATACTTTGGCAGCGAACAGTCCCAAAATAGCGCCAGAGATGTAAATAATAAATAAAATATTCCCTGCTTGTTCCGCACCAAAGAAAGCGCCCGCAAAGAGCACATAAATAGGAAGTCTTGCCCCACAAGACATAAATCCGATAATAAAGAGTGTAATGAGTCTGTCTTTTTCATTTTTAAGCGTACGTGCCGCCATATAGGCAGGTACAGAACAGCCAAAGCCTGTCACCAAAGGGATGAAACTTTTACCGTGTAACCCAAACTTATGAAAAAACCCATCAAGTAAAAAGGCTACACGACTCATATAGCCTGTGGTTTCCAGCAGTGCTATCCCTACAAAAAGAATGATAATATTAGGCAAGAACATGATGACAGCGCCTACACCGGCGATCATACCATCTGCGACCAAGGAACCCAACTCCCCGTCTCCAAGTACACTTTTTGCTTGATCACCTATCCAGCTAAATGCAATATCTATATAGTCCATGGGAACAGAACCCAACTCAAAGGTAAGTTGAAACAATCCCCACATAAAAAACAGGAAGAGAGGGATACCCAAAAATTTATTGATAAGCAGGTTGTCTATTTTCTGTGTAAGGTTTTTTGCTTTCATACCTGAAACAGACATCACTTCCATCTTTGCCCCTTTGGCAAAAGCAAAATGTTCATCTGCAAAGATATCATCCAAGTCTTTTGTATTTGTATGCAGATAGATATGCTGAAGCCCTTCTCTTATAATAGGCAGCATCTCTATCCATATAGGTTCATCATGCATCTTTTTATAGACATCTGCATCTTCTTGCAGTAAACGTACTGCCAATTGACGGTAGGGGATCGTACTTTTGTATTTTTTCTCTTCCAGAAATGCGGTAATGGAGGCTATCTCTTCTTCTATATGATCAGAGTAAATCACTTTTGCAGAGGTTTCTTCTCTCTCATACACTTCAATGATCGCTTTTTTGAGTGCATCGATCCCTGTTTTGTCTGAAGCAGACGTTTTAAC
>DQVY01000226.1 GCA_015661535.1 Sulfurovum sp.
GTAATCACTCTTTCACAAAACCCTTCAAATGAAGGTAGATCCAAATTACTTTCTCTCTGTTTTGTTCCCCACATAGGTTCTGGAAAATAAGCATCTTCTTCAAAACGTGCCATAATATGCCAATGTACATGAGGTACATAATTACCGAATGAAGCAATATTTATTTTCTTTGGACGGTAGTATGCTAACATCTCTTTTTCAATGGTATCCAGTAAATCATAGATCTCAAATTTTGTTTCTTCCGGTACTTCACTCATCTCTTTATAAGACTTTTGTGTAAATATTTTCAACCAGGGTATCTCACTCTCTTCACTCTCTATGCGGATATTTTTATTTTCATACAGTATGGACATTAGCGTATCTTTCTTGTGGTTTTTTTTCCCAGTTTATAAATGGAGGAAGAGGCTTTTGTTGTCTGCAGCGGTTCTATGATGACATCAGCCATTTTTTTCGTAAATGCCTCATCATAATCTTGATCACTGAGGTTTGCAGAGGTAGTGTAGGCCCATTTTAGACGGTTTAGAAGTAAGAGATGGTGTTTGTCCCGTATGACACGATAGGATTGCCCATTACCCATAATGAACGTTGTTATTTTAGCTCTGCGCACTCTGTTCTTATGCTTTTGGGGAACACGGGTAAGGGTATTGAGTGTCGCGAGTGAATCAACTGCTTTGATGTAGTGTTTATGGGGTGGACGCTGTTTTATCTCTGTAAGCTTGTCTGCATTTTGTGATAGAAAACCTATAGTCGTATCGGTTTGTGTGAGAAAGACTTTATCGCCTAACATTTACTGTGCCTCACCCAAAAAAGGTATTTCCAAAATAGACTCTTTTTTATGTTCTAGCTTTTTGACAGCATCTCTAAGCAGTGTATAAAGTCCTTCTTCCAAAGTAGGGTGATAAAAGGGGAGTGCCAACATGTCATAGACAGTCAGTTCCTTTTCCATGGCCCAGGCTAAATGATGTGCAAGGTGCTCTCCTCCTGGTGCTACCATTTGGGCACCTATAAGTTTACCTTCATTTTTCTCTACATAAAGATGACAGAGCCCAGCATTTTTGTTGATGAGAAAAGCCCTTCCCTGTTGTTTAAAATCATAAGAAGCCGTGAGTATATTGCTGTCTTCTTTTATCTCTTTATAACTTTTACCTACAAAAGCAATGTTTGGGTCGGTAAAGACAATAGCAAGGGGTACTTTTCTTTTAAATTTCTTCTGCTCTTTTACAACATTATAGCCTGCTATACGTCCTTCATCTGCTGCCTCATGAAGCAGGGGTCTGTCTGCATTGACATCTCCGGCAATATAAACAGGCAGGTCTTCGATCTGCATGGTCTGAGGGTCAAAGTTAGGCATACCCCTTTTGTCTAATGCTATGCCCAAATTTTCGAGCTTTAAGTTTTTCAGGTTGGGTCGTCTGCCTATGGCTACCAATACTTTGTCAACAAGTACTTCATTGTTATCAGTAGATATTTGTATCTTATCCTCTACTTTAGTTAACACAGCATGGCCATCGCCAAGCCATATATCAAACTCTTTTTCACAAAGTTGAAGCATGTTTTTATTGACTTCCGGATCACTCAGACCGCCTATGAACTCTTTTGAATGTACAGCTGTGACCTTGATACCGAGTCTTGAAAGTGCCTGTCCCAACTCTAACCCTATGACACCCAAACCAAGTACACCGAGTGTAGAAGGAAGATCGTCTTGTTCAAAAAGTTCATCAGTAGTAAGTATATGCTCTTTAAAATCTTTCCACTTGGGATCAAACACTGGGCTTGAGCCAGTAGCAATGATGATCTTTTTGGCCACGATCTCATCATCTCCTACTTTAAGCGTATGGGCATCCATAAATTCAGCTCTTCCGGAGAGTACTTTGTCTCCTAAACGAGTGATATTTTTGATGTTCCCTTCAACAAGTATATCTCTATGTTTACGGACTCTTTGTAAAACTTCAGGAATGCTCACAGAGAGTTTATCACTGTTTTTTATGCCACTTTTTTCAAAATATGCACGTTCATGATAATACTCAGCTATACGGATAAGTGATTTTGAAGGCATACACCCCACACGTGCACAGGTAGTACCATAAGGACCTTCATTGATGAGTAGAAAATTAGAGGTCTCTTTTTTTACTTGAGAAAGTGCATACAATCCTGCAGAACCTGCCCCAATGATGGCTACATCTACTTCTATTTTCATGCTAATGTCCTTACGATAATGGTTTTATTTTATAGTGTATTTTACATTTTTATTTTGATATTTTAGTTAAATATCATATCCCGATCTTCTCTGCATACTTCACAATATGTGATTTTTTATGCAGACGTTTTTCTATCTCTTTTTGAAAGATCTCCTGTTTGTCTCTCTCTCCGTGTATGAGAAAAATATTCTCCAGTTTCTGAAATTTATCCATCCATGCAATGAGGCCATCTTGGTCTGCATGTGCTGAAAATCCGTTTATAGTATGTATTTTGGCTTTTACGATGATCTCTTCTCCGTAAATAGTCACTTTTTTTGCACCATCTACAAGTTGTCTTCCTAAAGTGCCCTGTACCTGATAGCCCACAAATACAACGGCATTTTTATCATTCCAGAGACGATGTTTAAAGTGTTGAAGTATACGGCCGCCATTACACATACCTGCACCGGCAATGATAATACAACGTGATTCTTCTTCATTAATCTTCATAGAGTCCTGTATCCTTGCTGTGTAATAGAGATAAGGGAAATCAAATATCGTACCGTCGCGTTCCAAAAATCTATTACAGGATTCATTCAGTTCTTCATGATATTTTTTATATATTTCTGTGGCACGTATGGCCATAGGTGAATCCAAAAAGACTTGACAAACAGGAAGTTCTCCTCTCTCATACATTTGTTTCAGCAGGCAGAGTATCTCTTGCGTACGTTCTATGGCAAAAGAGGGGATAAGTACATTGCCTTTCTGTTCAAAAGTATTAAGTATGACTTGTTGCAGTTCACGGTCACTTTCGGAGACACCCTTATGGTTCCTGTCGCCATAGGTAGATTCAATAAAAAGTGAATTTGCCTCTTCGACAATGTCAGGCAAGGGCATGACCAACTCATCATTATTTCCAAGATCACCTGAAAAAACCAGTGTTTTTTTTGTACCCTCTTCTTCAAATATTACTTGAATAATGGAAGAACCTAAAATATGACCGGCATTTTTAAAGTTCACAAAAACACCATTTCCCAGATCGATCTGTTCATCATAAGAAGCAAAGATCATAGGGCGTTGAAATACACGACGTACATCACTTTCTTCGTAGAGTACTTTTTTTACCTCTTTTTCTTTCCCTATTCGTTGGGCTTTTCTGTATTGTGTTTTATAGCCCTCTTTCATGAGGTGGGCAGCGTCGAGCATAACAACTTCTGCAAGGTCCATGGTTGAGCTTTGTGTTACAATAGTCCCTCTAAAACCTTCTTTGACCAGTTTTGGAATACGGCCTACATGGTCAAGATGGCCATGGGTAATAAGTAAAAAATCAACTGCTTCAGGATCAAAACCAAAAGGCGTATAATTACGTTCTTCAACCTCTCCTTGAAACATCCCGCAATCGATCAAGAGATTGATACCGTTTTGTAATTGCAAGAGGTGACAAGAACCAGTCACAACTTCTGCAGCGCCAAATGATTGTAAGGTTGCCATGATTTCTCCTTCTATTTATATCTATTTTACTTCTTTTATGGTTTAAAAATTCTTATAGACTGATCTTTGAGTATCATTTGATATAATAATTGAAAGCATTAAAGGAATATGTGATGAATGACAGGATCAAAGAGATCATAGATGAAATAGAAACAATGAAGGTCAAACTTGCAGAAGAGATTGCTCAACATGAGGAACATATTTCTTATGAGGTCAAAAATGGCTATGTAAAATTTGAAAAAGAGATTTTTGATAAACAGAAAGAGAATATGAAAGATCTTTTTTCATGGTTTGCTGAAATCCCATTTTCACATTTACTCACTTCTCCCGTCATTTACGGGATGGTCATTCCTGCTATTTTACTCGATATTGTACTCTTTGGCTATCAGCAGATCATATTTAGAGTCTATAAATTTGAGTTTCTGAGGCGCAGCGACTACATTACATTTGATCGTCAATATCTTGGATATTTAAATGCTTTTGAAAAACTCAATTGCATGTATTGTTCCTATTTTAATGGCTTAATGCAGTATGCTTCCGCTATTGCGAGTAGAACAGAGTTTTATTTCTGCCCGATAAAACATGCGAAGAAGATCGCATATCAGCATGAGTATTATGATGAGTTTTTCAGCTATGGTGATGCAAAAGAGTATCAGAAAAAACTCAAAGAACTTAGAGCGAGACATACAAAAAGTGAAGATGAACATAAGAAAGGAGTGTAGATGTTTCGTTATATAAAATGGTTTAATGCACTTAGTATGAAAGACGTTGATCTTGTAGGCGGTAAAAATGCTTCTTTAGGGGAAATGTACCAAAATCTGACAAAAGAGGGGATACGTATACCCAATGGTTTTGCTATTACTGCAGATGCCTATCGTCATATTTTAGATGCCAATGATGCCTGGAAAGAATTACATGAACAGCTTGACCACTTTGACCCTGATGATGTGCTTCAATTGCAGGAGAGAGGGAAGAAATGTAGAGAGATCATCTATCATTGCAGTCTGCCAAATGATCTTATAGCGCAGATCAAAGAGGGCTATGAGGCGTTAAAAGTTGAATATGGTGAAGAAATCACCCTTGCGGTAAGAAGTTCTGCAACTGCAGAAGATTCACCTGAAGCCTCTTTTGCAGGACAAAATGACAGTTATCTGAATATTGGTGACTTTAATGCACTTTTAGATGCCTATAAACGTTGTCTTGCTTCCAATTTTACAGACCGTTCCCTGCACTATAAATATGACCATGGTTTTGACTATCTGAAAGTACATCTATCTGTAGTTGTGATGAAGATGGTCAGGTCTGACATCGGGGAGAGTGGTGTCATGTTCTCCATTGATCCTGAAACCGGATTTAAAGATGTCGTTTTCATTAATGCTGCATATGGACTAGGCGAGAATATAGTGCAAGGCACAATAGTCCCTGACA
>DQVY01000203.1 GCA_015661535.1 Sulfurovum sp.
ATGATCAATAATGATAAAAGAAGAGCAGATATTTTATGCACACAGTACCTTTTGGTATAATTCAATAGAGTGATTATAGCTAAAGAGCATTAAGGGTACCTCTACGAACAGGGATAAACATGGTAAAAGATGAGAGAAAAAAAGTTTTTAGGAAAGATTGTTTAAAACGATTAAAAAGAGCATCCCACGCAGGTGCGTATGCCAAAGATAAAAAAGTCTTGACACACCTGTATCGTCATATAGAAAAACAACATGCCCAAAATGTGATGCTTTATCTGCCCTTAAAAACGGAAATAAACCTTTATCCTCTCATTCAACGCTTACGAAAAGAAAATAAAACACTCTATGTTCCTTTTATGGAAGGTAAAAGTTTTAGGTTGGTAAAATATAGATTGCCACTGTATACAAAGCAGTTCGGTATTAAAGAACCAAAAGATTCAAAACAGTATAGAATAAAACAGATAGATATTGCCATCGTACCCATAGTCGGCGTAGATCGAACACACAGACGTGTTGGATTTGGTAAAGGTATGTATGACAGATTTTTTGAAAAGAATAAAAAAAATATAAAACAAGTCGTTTTTGTAGCGCGTGAATTGTGTTATGCAAAAGAGATAGTGACTGACCATTATGATGTAAAAGCAGACATGATATTCACGCCTTAGACGTGAAGGATTAACAATGTTAAGTATGATTATCGCAGGTGTTGCAGGAGTCTCAACGGGAGCAATCATTGCATACTTCTGGACTAAAAAAGTAGCGAAAAACAGTTTTTCGCATATAGAGATAGAAGCCAAAGCAAGAGCAAAGGCATTGGAGCATGAAGCAGAACTTTTGCTGAAAGATGCGCAGGTAGCCTTAAAAGAGAATGCCATTGAGCAAGAATCAGCGTTTCAAAAACGTGTGGCGAAGGTTGATGAGCGTAACCATGCACTTATTTTGAAACAAAAAGAGTTGCTAAAAGAAGAAGAAGCAGTAAAGGCTTTAGAAAATACGCTTTTAGAAAAAGAGCGTGCTTTAGAAACATTGGAACGTCAAAAACAAGAGAGTATCAATGATTCTATAGAGAAAATACAAGATATAGCTTCTTTGACAAAAGAAGAAGCCAAAGCATACATTTTGGAAAAAGTAGAAGAGCAGAGCCGTGCAGAGGTTGCTGCTATCGTACGACGGTATGAACAAGAAGCCAAAATTGACGGAGAGAAAAAAGCCAACTATATTTTAGCACAAGCCACCACCCGTTATGCAGGTGACTTTGCAGGTGAACGGCTTATTAACCTTATTAATCTTCCCAGTGATGAGCATAAAGGGCGTATTATCGGGAAAGAGGGGAGAAACATCAAAGCCCTTGAAATGCTTTTAGGCGTAGACATCGTAGTGGATGAAACGCCAGGCGTCATACTTGTAAGTTCTTTTAACCTTTATAGACGGGCTATTGCCACAAGGGTCATAGAAATATTGGTAGAAGATGGACGTATACACCCCGGACGTATTGAAGAGGTACATGAAAAAGTAGAATCTGAGTTTGAACAAAAAACCTATGAAGAGGGTGAAAATATACTCATAGACTTAGGACTTTTTCCTATGCATGAAGAGTTGGTAAGACTGCTTGGTCGTATGAAGTACCGTGCAAGTTACGGACAAAATGCCTTGGCACATACCTTGGAAGTGGCAAAACTCGCACGTGTGATGGCAGCAGAAATGGGTGGTGATGAAAAACTTGCCCTGCGTGCAGGACTTCTCCATGACATAGGCAAAGCGCTTACCCAGGACATGGGGGGCTCCCATGTAGACATTGGGGTTGACATCTGCCGCAGACATGGCGAGCACCCTTCTGTCATTAATGCCATATTGGCACACCACGGGCATGAAGAGCCAGACTCTGTAGAGTCTGCAGCCGTATGTGCTGCAGATAAACTTTCTGCTGCCAGACCAGGGGCAAGAAGAGAAGTGTTGGAGAGCTTTACAAAACGTGTGAAAGATGTAGAAGCCATAGCCACATCAAAACCTAATGTCACGAAGGCTTATGCCATTAACGCAGGACGAGAGATACGTGTCATGGTCAATGCCAAAAAAATGTCAGACAATGAAGCAGTACTCTTAAGCAAAGAGATAGCCAAAGAGATACAGGAAAAAGTGCAGTACCCCGGTGAGATAAAAGTGAATGTCATCAGGGAAATACGAGCGACGAGTTATGCAAAGTAAATGTAACTTTGCTATACTTTTGGTAATAATTTTAAAGGATTAGTTTATGATGAAAAAAATAGTAGCAGTATGTCTGTTTTTAGGTTTAAGTTTGTATGCAAATGCAAAAGATACCATTGTGGTACTTGATACAAATATAGGAAAAATAGAGTTAAAAATGTACCCAAAAGTGGCACCGTTGGCTGTGGAGAATTTTACGACACATGTAAAGAACGGGTATTATAACGGCTTAAAATTTCACAGGATCATTAAAGGGTTTATGATCCAGGGTGGTGACCCAAGAGGAAACGGAACGGGTGGAGAGTCTATTTGGAAAAAACCGTTTAAAGATGAGTTTGCGAACAATGTTGTCTTTGACAAACCTTTTTTACTGGCTATGGCAAACTCTGGACCTAAGACCAATGGAAGCCAGTTTTTCATCACTTTGGCCCCTACAGGTTGGTTAAACGGAAAACATACGATCTTTGGTGAAGTCGTCAAAGGGAAAGATGTGGTACGAAAAATGGAAAATGTTTCTGTCTCTCCAGGCAATAACGTCCCAATGTTTGACCAAGTGATCAAAAAAGCGTATATCAAAAAATAGATGGATCTTCATACATTACGGGAAGAACGCAAAAAATGGCTGACGTGGAAAAATATTGTTCCTTACCA
>DQVY01000111.1 GCA_015661535.1 Sulfurovum sp.
CCGTTTACAATTGGCTGATCTTACAGCCAAAACCATTAAGCAAGGGCTTGATATACTTGGTATTCAGGTTGTTGATAAATTGTAGGGTGCGTTTCTAACGCACCTATGGTGAGACATATTTTATTGGTGCGTTAGGAAACGCACCCTACAAGGGAGGATAAATGAAAGCAGTGATCATTTTAGCGATACTTGCCACTTTGGGCATACTATTCTTTATGTATAGCAGAAACAAAGATCTCAAAAAACTTTTAATTGCTTTGGCAACATTCATTGCAATCATTTCTCTGGCAATTGTCGGTAATTTAACACGTCAGGTGATGCCTATTTTCTTAGCACATGAAGTGCTGGTGATACTTTCCTGGTGTGCTTTGCTTCTGTATGTGTTTAGAGATAAATATTATTGGCAGGTTGTTTTTGCACCTGTGGTGACGATCTGTTTATTTTTAGTGCTTGAATTATTGACAGGGTCTGGGAGTGAAGGTATTTTAGGGTAGGCAGGAGGTGTATACACCCCAACCTGTAGTTACGCGGGGTCTACATCTTTGTTTTTCTTTTGTGTTTCAACCAATTCACTTAAAAAGGTTTCAAGGGAATAACGCTGTCTGTACTCCGGTATCATAATATGAATAAGTATATCACCTAGATCACCTACTGCCCATTCATCACTGATATCTGAAGCAAAGAAGGTATCTTTTTGTTCTTTTAACTCTTTTTTCAAATGTTCAAAGAGTGCTATGGTATGTTTCCCGTTAAGAGAATTTGCGATCACTACACGTTTTGCTATGTAGTCTGCATCCTCCAGGTTAAATACTTCTATCTCTTCTGCTTTTTTATCGTCAAGTATGTGTACGATACCCGCTATTCTTTCGTCTATTGTCATATGCTGTTGTCCTTCTATGATATGTGTGACAGATACTTTGATCTTTTCGTCAATAAATTGTAAATCTTTTTTGTCTCTTATATGGGTTGAACTTATGGGTGCTTCCATGGGGAGTAGCTTCCATTCTCTAAGTTTTTCCGTATCTAAGGGATGATTACCTCGTGTTGCTATAACCCATACTACAGTCTCATTGAGCCATTCAAAGGCATGCCATTGTGTCAATGTTGACAGGTTGTCAGAACCTATGATGAGGTACTTGACAGTGTATGTCTGGTTAAAATGTTTTACAGTCTCTGCGGTGAATGTACTTTTGCCTTCTTTGATCTCATAATCATCTACTGTTACACCGTCTATAGGGTCAAAAAGTGTTTGACACCATAAAAGTCGCGTTGCTGCATCTGCAAGGGTGGATGTTTTAAAAGGGTTTAGGTAAGCAGGTATAACAAACAGTTGATCTATCTCTAAGCTTTTTATAGCCTCTTCAACAATCAGTTGATGCCCTTTGTGAGGGGGGTCAAAAGACCCGCCAAAGAGTGCTATAATAGGCTTTTGATGATTAACCAAATACTAACCTCATTTACTGTAAAATTGCGTAATTCTAGCATAATTATCATAAGGGGAACGTATGGCTGTTAAAGTAGCAATTAATGGACTTGGAAGAATAGGCAGATGTGTGGCACGTATTATTTCTGAGCGGGATGATATTGAGCTTGTTGCCGTCAATGCTTCAGGTACAGAAGAGATGATCGAATACAATGTCAAATATGATTCTGTGCATGGCACCTATAAAGATGTTTCCGTTTCAAACGGCTATTTGAACATGGGTAAGACAAAAGCAAAGATCTTTGCTGAGCGTGACCTGTCAAAGATCGATTTTGCTTCTTGCGGCGTTGATCTTGTGCTTGAATGTACAGGGGCCTTCTTAACTGCAGAATCTGTACAGCCGTATTTGGATAACGGTGTAAAAAAAGTACTTTTCTCTGCCCCTGCCAAAGATGATACAGCCACCTTTGTATTGGGTGCAAATGCAGAAGCGTATGCTGGTCAGACCATTGTTTCCAATGCTTCCTGTACGACCAATGGGCTTGCTCCTGTCGCCAAAGTACTGGATGATGCCTTTGGTATAGAAAATGGCTTGATGACCACGATCCACTCTTATACCTCTTCTCAGCCAATTTTAGATGGTAAACATAAAAAAGATCCCAGAAAGGGACGTTCGGGTGCAGTGAACCTTGTGCCGACTACCACAGGTGCGGCCAAAGCGATCTCTAAAGTATTGCCAAACCTTGAGGGGAAGATAAATGGTCAAGCCATCAGGGTACCTACACCAGATGTCTCTATGGTAGACTTAACTGTGACTCTCACAAACAGTGTGACGGTTGAGGACGTTATAAAAGCATTTAAAACAGCAAGTGAAGGTTCACACAAAGGTATTTTGGGTGTAGATGAAGAATACAGAGTTTCACAAGATTTTGTGGGTGAAACACTTAGTGCTGTAGTGCCCCTGGATACCATACAGGTCATAGGCGGCAAGATGTTAAAAGTGCTCTCCTGGTATGACAATGAGTGGGGTTACTCCTGTCGTTTGGTCGATATGGCCGTGCATATTTCAAAATAAATTTAGGGAAAGAAAAATTTGAAAACGATTAAAGATTTAGATATAGATGGGAAACGCGTATTTATAAGATGTGATTTTAATGTACCCAAAGATGAATTTGGGAATATTACAGATGATAGACGTATACGTTCGGCATTACAGACAATTCGTTATTGTATAGACAGAGATTGTAAGATTATTTTAGCATCACATTATGAGAGACCTGAACCAGGGAAGTATGAAGAGAAATATTCCCTTGTACCAGTGGCAAAGCGTTTACATACCTTGCTCAAAATTAAAAGAGACATTTTTATGGCAGGAGATGTTGTAGGTCCTGATGCTCCTGAAAAAGCAGCAAAGATGGAATCAGGAGATGTACTTTTACTTGAAAACCTTCGTTATGAAGCCGGAGAGACAAAGAACGATCCGGAATTTGCAAAAAAATTAGCCTCTTATGCAGATATATACATTAACGATGCTTTTGGTGCCTGCCATAGAAAACATGCCTCTATTGATGCGATCACCAAGTACTTTGATGCAGAGCATAAAGCAGCGGGTTTTCTTATGGGTAAAGAGGTAAACTTCTTTTCTAAAGTATTGGAAAACCCCGTGCGCCCTTTTGTTGCTGTGGTCGGAGGATCGAAGGTTTCTGGCAAGTTACAGGCGCTTACGAACCTTTTGACGAAGGTAGACAAGGTCATTATTGGCGGGGGTATGGCTTTTACTTTCTTAAAGGCATTAGGACACGAAGTAGGGATGTCACTGGTAGAAGATGATCTTTTAGATGAAGCCAAGTCTATCATGACACGTGCCAAAGAGATGGGAGTGAAGTTTTACTTGCCTGTTGATGTAGTAGCAGCAGCAGAATTCTCTGAGAACACTACTGTCAAGTTTTTACCGATTCAGGAAATACCATCAGATTGGATGGGACTGGATATTGGTCCTGCAAGTACCAGGCTTTTCCGTGAAGCACTCAATGATGCACAAACCATTATTTGGAATGGACCAATGGGTGTCTATGAGATGGACAGATATTCTAAAGGAAGTTTGGCGATGTCAAACAACATTGCACAGACACATGCCACAACCATTGTTGGTGGTGGTGACACGGCAGATGTGGTACAGCGTGCCGGTGATGCGGATGAGATGACCTTCATTTCTACCGGAGGCGGGGCAAGCCTCAAGCTGATCGAGGGGATTTCCCTTCCTGGATTAGAAGCGTTAAAATAGCGAGATTGAAAACGAAGGATTATCATGATATTTGCAGCGAACTTTAAAACAAACCATACAAGAAAGAGCACAGAGTACTATGTGCAAGATCTCAATAAAAAGTTAGGTGCAAAAGATCCTGAAGATAAAGTCTATATTTTCCCTCCTGCAACAGCATTAGACAATTATGAGGGTGATTTTACCCTGGGTGTACAAAATGCATATCCTGCCGTGAATGGTGCATATACCGGAGAGATAGGGTTAGAACAGCTTGATGAGTTTGATATCGGAACCATTCTTATTGGTCACAGTGAACGACGTGAACACCTGGGTGAGTCTCAAAAAACAGTCTCTGAAAAATTCTCTTTTTTTCAAGAGCAGAACTTTGAAATTATTTATTGTATTGGTGAACCCCTGCATATTCGCGAGAAAGGGTTTGAAGCGGTAATGCAGTATCTGTTGGCGCAATTTGAAGGTATCGATACTGGCTATGAAAATCTTATTGTTGCGTATGAGCCTATATGGGCCATAGGTACAGGCAGGTCTGCTACTGTTGAGGAAATTTCTTCTACACACAGGGCTTTGAAAAAAGTTATTGATGGTAAACCTTTGCTCTATGGAGGGTCTGCAAACCCATCTAATATTAAAGAGATCATTTCTATTGCCGGGGTAGATGGTGTGTTGGTAGGATCGGCATCTTTAGAGGTTGAGAAATTTTCTAAGATGTTTTTGTAAGGATATATTATTATCGAGCGGTGCATTAAAATGCACCCTACAAATGCTGCATGAATAAAATAAAGTTTATAGCGTAGGGTGCCAATTTATTGCAGCAAAGACACAATTGTAGATGTTATTTAAACAAGTCTGCCAATGCCGTGGTATCGGTTGTTTTTGTGACTTCTTCTTCTGAACTGTCTGTTTGTCTTTCTGTCACACCTTCTATCTCATTGAGTTCAATCGTATATCCTGTTAGCATAGAGGCCAAACGGATATTGATACCTGATCGTCCAATAGCTTTTGCTTTTTGGTCGCCAGTAATATTGACGACCGCTTTTTTCTCTTCTTGATCCACTTTAATACTTTGTGATATAGCAGGACTTAACGCACGGGTGATAAACACTTCAGGAATCGGTGAGAATTCGATACAGTCAATATTTTCACCATTAAGTTCTTCACTTACGGCATTGATCCTTACCCCTTTAACACCTACAGCAGCACCAATAGGGTCTATGTTCATCTGTTCTGTTTTAAGGGCTATTTTTGCTCTCTCCCCGGGAATTCTTGCTGCAGCTACAATCTCTACTGCACCATCGTCTATCTCTGGTACTTCAGAAGCCATTAGTGACTCGAGAAACTTGGGAGAGGTTCTTGTAAGCTCAAGAAAAAGACCATATTCAGGGTCAACACTCACATATCTTAACAGTGCACGGATAGAATCGCCACGTTTAAACTTTTCACCTTTGATACGGTTTCTAAGTGTCATGATACCTTTGAGTTCACCTATCTCAACATGGGTATTGTCTTCAGCATCTACACGGTTGACAGTACCTAACATGACAGAGCCTACTTTTTCTCTATACTTTTCAAAAAGATCTTGCTCCACACGTCGTTGAATATGGTACTCAAGTTCTCTAAAAAGGTTTGCTGAAGCGGTACGTCCATGGTCTTCCAAGATAAATGCTTCTTTCAATTGATCGCCAATTTCAATGGAATCATCAAACTCTTTTGCTTCAGATAAAGGGATGAAACTGTCTGATTCTACCTCTTTAATGTTGGGTTCTTTCCCTACTTCTACATAAAGTTGAGGATCATTATCGGCGACAACTGTGATGACCTTATTGACAGAGTATGTTTTTGTATCTTGGTCAATAATGACTTCAAAAGTACTTGTATAAGAGGTGAGTTTTTTGGCTGTATTGCTGAGTGCTTCTTTAAATGCCTCAACAGCATGCTCTTTTGAAATGTTTTTTTCATGTGCAATTGCATCTATAATATCTAAGATTTTTTCCATAGTGATTCCTGTGTATAATATAGGCACCTCTAATAACCCTAGTTACCCACAATGGGTTATTAGAGGTGCCCTTGTTTCAATCTACCGCTACAAGAGGTAACATAACAGTGTTAAGAACGTCTAGGGAGTGGTGTTTTTGAAGTTCAGTATTATAGCTAACCAAAGCTTTACTGAAAATAAAGTATAATAAACACAATGACTTAAGAAAAACGTAAAGAACGACATAAAGGTACCTAAATGAAATTGAAACTTGCTAGAACAACACTTAAAGCCAAACCAAAATCCATTGAACTCTCAAAAGTAGAAGAAGAGCTAGCGAATAAATCTATATTTTATTTTGATAAAGACAACTCACACAAAGAACTTAAAGAGTTGATAGAGTACTTTGAAGAAAAAGGTTTTTCTGTCTATATGAGAGAAGTGAAATACGGACTGGATGAAAATGAATACATCTATGAAGTACATATTATTGCCTAAGTTATCTAGGTTGAAAAGAAAGAAAAAGATTGTCTAAAAAATTATTTATAGAAACACTTGGTTGTGCAATGAATGTTCGTGACAGCGAACATATGATTGCCGAACTTAACCAAAAAGAACCCTACGAACTTACAGAAGAACTTTCCGAAGCTGACCTCATTATCATCAATACCTGTTCTGTCAGAGAAAAGCCTGTTGCAAAGCTCTTTTCAGAGATCGGTGTGTTTAACAAACATAAAAAAGAGGGTGCCAAAATAGGTGTCACCGGATGTACAGCATCACATTTGGGTGCAGATATCATTAAACGTGCCCCTGCGGTAGATTTTGTACTGGGTGCAAGAAATGTTTCCAAGATCACAGAAGTGGTGGACAAAAAACATGCTGTGGAAGTCAGTACAGATTTTGATGAAAGTACCTATGCTTTTGGTGAATACCGTTCAAACCCTTTTAAAGCCATGGTGAACATTTCCATAGGGTGTGACAAGTCTTGTACCTTTTGTATTGTCCCTGCGACAAGAGGAGATGAAATCTCTATTCCCTCCGATCTCATTGTACAGGAGATTAGCAAAGCAGTGGCAACAGGGGCAAAAGAGGTGATGCTTCTTGGGCAAAATGTGAACAATTACGGAAGACGTTTTGGGGCTTCTGAAGAGCAGTGTGATTTTACTCAATTGTTGCAAAAGATCTCAAAAATAGACGGTTTGGAACGTATACGTTTTACCTCCCCTCACCCTTTACATATGGATGATACATTTTTACAGGAATTTGCTTCAAACCCTAAGATATGCAAGCAGATACATGTACCCTTGCAGTCTGGTTCAACCTCTTTACTCAAAGCGATGAAAAGAGGATACACAAAAGAAAACTTTCTTAACCGCTGTGAGAAGATACGTGCTTTATGTCCGGAAGCAACCATCTCTACAGATGTTATTGTCGGTTTTCCGGGTGAGAGTGATGCAGACTTTGAAGACACGATGGATGTACTTGAAAAAGTACGTTTTGAACAAATGTTCTCTTTCAAATACTCTCCCAGACCGAAAACAGAAGCGGCAGACTTTGACAATCAGATCGACAATGCATTGTCGGGAGCACGGTTGACAAGACTGCAGGCCAGACATACTGAAATATTGGATGAGATTATGGATACGCAGATGGGTGCAGTGCATAAAGTCTATTTTGACGAACTCAAACCTAACGGGAGGGTCTCTGGACGTTCTGATGATGGAAAACTCTTTTTTGTGCAGGGAAGTGAGGAGCTTTTAGGCAAAATTGTAGAAGTTAAAGTCATCAAGACTTCTCGCGGTGCACTTGATGGAGAAGTGCTTTAACTAAAAGCATGAAACATTTTTTAAGACAATTGGGGCAGATAGTGATTCCCTCAATTATTTATGTCTTGATGCGTATACTGTGGTACAGTGCTTCAAAAAAGTTTCACTTCATTACACCTATAGGTGAGGAACAGCATGTCTGTGTCACTTGGCACAGCGAACTGCTTATGAGTCCTCAGGCTTATAGACAGATTCATAAAACACAAAAATCAGCCGCTATCATCTCTCAGCATTTTGATGGGCAACTCATTGCTTCAACCCTAAATATGCTTGGCATCAGACCTTTACGCGGATCAAGTAAAAAAGGGGCAAAGAAAGTACTTTTAGAAGCCTTTCGTGCAGTCAAAAACGGGGAAGAGGTACTCATTACCCCAGATGGTCCAAGAGGTCCAAGACACAGCATGAGTGATGGTGCCATAGGGCTTGCAGTAAAAAGTGCTTTGCCTATTTTTGTCATGAATTATAAGGCAAGCAGTTATTGGCAGTTAAAAAGCTGGGACAAATTCGTGATTCCTAAACCTTTTAGCCGTATAGATTTTTATATACAGAGTGTTTCACTTGAGGGGATGACGCTTGATGAGGCAAAAGAGCATCTTTTGGCCAAAATGTTAGCGCATACGATTCTGTAGGGTCGGTGATGATAGAAAAACTTTATGAATATTCAGAAGAATTCCTTGATTATCTCTTGGATGTCCGTGGATACTCTGAAACTTCTATTGTGACCTACGAAATTGCATTACGTCAAATGATGCAAAAGAGCCATTTTTATGAAGAAGAGGGCAAGCGTATCCTTGATATTACGCCGTTTCGTTTTCAGATAGTAAAAAATAATAAAAAAACCATTGTAAAAAAACTCTCGGCTGTGCGTTCTTTCATAAAGTATTTGGAAGACCAATGTCATATGCCTGTGAAACTGATTGGAGATGAGACAATTAAAGTGCCTCAGAGTCTTCCTAAACCCATTGAAGAGAAATATATAGATGAGGTATTGCAGAAGGCAAACTTGGAAGAGAAATTGCTTATTTCTATGCTTTACGGGCTTGGTTTACGTATTTCAGAATTGAGGATGCTTAAATTAACAGATATAAAAGAGGGTTGGGTGCAAGTACACGGGAAAGGCAATAAGGTACGAGAGTTACCATTATTGGATGGGCTCCAAAAACTTGTGTCTGTGTATGTAAAGGAGAGGTCTCCTAAAAGCTATTTATTTGAAAAAGGGAATGCACCAATGAATGCGGCCCAACTGAGATATATTCTCAGCAAACTATTTAAAGCCCACGGTTTAAAAGTGACACCCCATCAACTGAGACACTCTTTTGCGACACATTTGTTAAACAATGGTGCACGTATTTCTGATGTGAGTGAATTGCTTGGACATGAAACCATGGCAACGACGCAGGTTTATACGAAGCTGGGGAGCGTTAAGAAAATGCAGGAGTATATGAAGGCACACCCTTTGGCAGATGTAAAACATCTGACAAAATGATGAATGATGAATTATGAATGTTGAATGTTGAATGATAGGTTTATATTTTCTTTGAAAATATAGGGTCTACTTTTACTTGGTATGTTGGCCAAACGGCATGATTCTTTAAATGACTTTGGCATATCTTTAGTGATATAAGGACAAATGTAGAGTAAGTTGTTTTGTATTTCAATTGCCCATTCTCCACCTATCACCAGTGAAGTTTCTTTTTCTACCTCTTGGCGTTGTGCAGATGAAAGAATGTAGCCTAATGTTTTTAACGTAAGGTCTACAGCTTTTACTTTTGCCGTTATTGTATGTAGTTTGATGACCCTTAACTCTTTTTCACTGTATTGTGTTTCAAAATC